>DASQNL010000600.1:0-6388 GCA_035644995.1 Pyrinomonadaceae bacterium
GCAGGCAGAAGTCGTCTATGTCGCAGAACAGGGGTAGAATGTCCATGAGAGAATCCCTTTCGGCTTGATGTTTAGTTTTGGCGAACTTCATCTTTACCGAATTGGGTTCTCTTTTCAATTCTTACGTCGAACTCACGTTAAAGTATCAACCGCCCGCGCCGCCCTCCGGTGCGGAGAATCGGAACGGCGCGCGCCTTGAATGAAAATGAAGGGACAGCCCCCTCGCACGAGAGCTGCCCCTTCGTCTTGCACCGGCACATGCTCAGTGGTTCTTAGCGGCGGTAACGGCTGCGCCCGTCGTCGCGGTCGCGCAGCTTGTAAGTGTACAACGCCGAGCCGCCCGCGCCGACGAGCGCGCCGATGATCGCGCCCCTTTGCCCGCCGACCAACCCGCCGCCGACCGCGCCCGCGCCGCTTGCGAGCGTCACCTTGTCGCGGCTGCGCTCCCGAACCGGGCGATCATTGTAACGCCTGTCGTCGTAATGACGCCGCGCGTAGTTGGCGCGCCGGTCGTTGCGGCGATAGGTTTGCGCCCACGCGGGGCTGGCCGCCCCCGCGAGCAAGACGAGGCACATCACCGCCGCGCCCGACGCCCTGCTCATACTTCACCCTTCCTTGTTCTTGACCGAATTAACGATAAATTCTCCTGCCGTTCGGCAAGACGGTGACGAGCCGGCCGTCGCGCGTGCGGTAAGTGCGCGCGCGATTGACTTGCGGGTACGACTGGCGGCTGCGCGAACTGCGCACGACGCGCCTGCCGTTCGGCAAGACGACCACGCTGCGGCCGTTCGCGCGGTGGACGACCGTGCGGCCGTTCGCTCCGCGCACGATGGTGCGGCCGTTCTGCGTGCGCACGACGCGGCGGTTGTTCGGATAGACCGACACGGTGCGCCCGTTGCGCGTCCGGTAAGTTGCCTGCGCCGCGGCCGTCAACGCCGTGCCGACCAGCAGCGCACACACCATCAAGCTCACTTTGAGTTTATTTTTCATTGTTGCCCTTTATCGAAAATGTTGAAGAGGAGAGTTTGGTGACGGGTGGGGAGACCCGTCTGCTTCTCAAGTTAGGTTCTGCTCGCCGGGGCGACCGCGCCGTCGGCGTTGCGGCGCATGCGCCGTTCCTGCCGCCTCTGCTCACGCTGTTGGCGTTGGGCGGTAAGTTGCGCTTTCTGTTCGGCCGTCAGCACGGCGTACAGTTCCGACATCATGCGCGCGCGCGCCACTTCGCGTTCGACCTGGGCATTGGCTCTCGCCTGCGCGGCCGCGCGCACCTCGGCCTCGTTGAACGTGCCGCCGTTGAAAGCGTCGAAGCCGCCCCTGCGTTCGCCGCGTCCCTGCCGTTGCTGCCGGCGTCCGGCTTTCGCCGTCTCGCGATAGCGCGCGGTGATCTGACCCATCTGCGCCTTCTGCGCGTCCGTCAAATTGAGTTCGCCGGCGAAGCGACCGGCGAAACCGCCGCCGCCACCATGCATGCCGCGCCCGCCTTTTTTGTGGTCGCCGCGCTCGCCGCGACCCCACGCGCCGCGGTCTTTATCGCCGCCTGGCGTTCCTTGCGTCGTGCCCTGCTGCGCGAACCCGACGATTCCCGACAGCGCCATCGTCCCGGCCAACGCCAGCCCGCCAACAATCTTTCTCGTGCGATTTAGTTGCATCTGTCCTTATCTCCAATGATGTTTGTAAGTGAAATTCCCGAAGCCGCATCGGACACAGGAGAGAATGAAGCCTCAATCCGGCCAACCAAGATGTAAGACGAACGTTCCCGGCGGGCGGTTACAAGTAAGTTTCAAGTTTCAGGTTTCAAGTTTCAAGTTAAAGACCGGAGAGTCGCATTCTTAAACTTGAAACTTGAAACTTGAAACTTGAAACCTCTAGTCGGGCACGAGGGCGAGGCGGAAGCCCATCAGCGACCACTCGGCTTCGCCCTCGACCTCGTTGATATAGGAGAAGTCGCCGGGGGCGTTCGAGCCGACGGCGAAGCAGGTGGCGTTGCCCTGCTCGTCGCGGTAAAAGCCGAGTTCGAGCGTCTCGGTCTCGCTCCATTCGGGGTGAAAGATCGTGCCGACGAGGTTGAAGACGACGGGCGGGCAGATCGTGACGCGGTAGCCCGCCGGCAGCAAGCGGCGCGCGCGCCAGTCTTCGTTGACGACGTTGATGAAGGTGCGCAAGGAGAGATAGTTGTGCGCGTAGCGCATGCCGTTCATCATCCCGGCGCGCCCCATGTAGGCGGCGAACGGGTCGGCCGTGGCATCGTGGCCGTAAGTGGTGCCGTAGAACTGCCGGTTGCCGGGAAGGTAGCGCGGTTTGGTCGTGGTCTCGACGCCGATGATGCGCCCCTGATGCCGTGCGTGCCCGTTCAGGAGTTGTTGGCGATAGTTGTGGCCGTGCTCGCGCGTCTTCGAGAAATCGCGCGGGGCTGACGGGTAGAAGCGCGCGAGATAATCGTCGTCGAGCGGCACGGCCTCGGCCGCCGGGACAACGTGCCATTCGATGTTGAAATGGCGCAGCCCCGCGTCCACCTCCGGGCGCAGCTCGAACCTCGCGGCATCCGGCGCGACGAGCGCGCGACCCGCTTCGAGCTTGAAAAACTCGCGCAGCTTTCCGGTTCGGTCTTCCTGCCAGTTAGACATATAATCGTTCTCCCCGTGTGACATTTTCGACTACTGTAATTCATTTAGTCTTAGGTTTCCCGCGCCGATGCGGCAAGCCCGGGAGTAAATTTAAACATCTCATTCACCAAATGCGTTGAACCTCGCGAGGCGACGAAAATTCTGTAACCGGAAAATGCGGCGAAACGTTTTTACACAAAGCGGCGAAACGTATTTATACAAATAAACTCGTCAGGTTATTAAAAGCTCGGAAGGTTCAATCCAGGTCTAGTCTATGTCTGTCTCATTCATCTCCCCGAACACTCGCTCGGCCGCGCTCGCGTGCCTGCTGCTCGCCCCGGTGCTTTTCGGCGTGAACTCATGCGGGCGTTCCGCCTCGAAGGCCGACGCCAAGGCGGGCGCGCCCGCGGAGGAAGGCGCGGAGAAGGGCGGCGCGGCGAACGCATCGGAAGCCGCGCCCATCGCCGTCACCACGGCGAAGGCCGAGGCGCGCGATGTGCCGTCTTACATTCAATCGACGGGCAGCCTCGTCGCCGAAGAGATTTCGGACGTGGCCTCGCAAGCCTCCGGTCAGGTCGTGGCGACGCCGGTGGGCGTCGGCGCGTTCGTGCGGCAGGGCGACGTGCTCGCGCGGCTCAACGACCGGGATGCCCGCCTGCGTCTGCAACAAGCGCAGGCCGGAGTGCAACAGGCCATCGCGGGCGTGAGACAAGCGGAGGCGCGCCTCGGCTTGCGGCCGGGCGGCAACTTCGACGCCAATTCCATTCCCGAAGCGCGCGCCGCGAGCGCGAACCTCGAACAAGCGCAGGCCGAGTTGCGTCTGGCCGAGGCGAACGAGCGGCGTTACCGCGCGCTCGTCGAAACGGGCGACACGGCCGTCTCCACCTACGATCAATTCCGCACGCAGCGCGACACGGCGCGCGCGCGCGTCAACGCCGCCCGCCAGCAACTCGAATCCGCGCTCAACACGGCGCGCCAAAGCAATCAGGCCATCCAGACGGCCGAGTCGGCCGTTTCGTCGGCGCGCGCGCAGGTCGCCATCGCGCAGAAGGCCGTGGCCGATGCGATCATCCGCGCGCCCTACGCCGGTTACATCAGCAACCGCCCCACGGCCGTCGGCGAGTACGTCACCCCGGCCGGGATCATCGCCACGGTTTTGCGCACCAACCCGATCAAGTTGCAACTGCAAGTGCCGGAGGCGGAAGTGCCGTTCATCACGCCGGGCATGGGCGTCTCGCTCGAAGTCGATGCGCACCGGGAACGGAAGTTCGCCGGGCGGGTGTCGGCCGTCAACCCGGCAATCGACCCGGTTTCGCGCGCGGCCATCATCGAAGCGGCCATCGAGAACGGCGACAACGCGCTGCGCTCCGGCATGTTCGCCACCGCGCGCATCGCCCGCGCGGGCGGCAGCCGCGCCGTCTATGTTCCGCGCGCCGCCGTCTTCTCCGATCAGAACACGCAGTCCTATCGCGTCTTCGTGATCGATCAGGGCGCGGCGAAACTGCGTGTCGTCCAGATCGGCACGGAGGAAGGCGACTCGATTCAGATACTCTCCGGGGTCAACGCCGACGAGACGGTGGCGACCAGCAACCTCCAACAACTTTTCGAGGGCGCGCGCGTTCGGCAGTAGAAGTTTCAAGTTTCAGGTTTCAAGTTTCAAGTCTGAAAGTTGCTTGCTCTTGAACTTGAACACTAAACCGCGAAGCCTGAAACCTGCTTTAACCTGAAACTTGAAACCTGAAACTTGAAACCTGAGATTTTAAGATCATGCAGAAGCTAGCCGAAATTTGCGTCCGTCGCCCGGTCTTCGCCACCGTCATCATTTTGATCCTGACCGTCATCGGCGGTTTCTCTTTCTTCACGCTCGGCGTCGACCGCTTTCCGAAGATCGATATTCCGACCGTCTCGGTTTCGACGAGCAACCCCGGCGCCGCGCCGCAGGAGATCGAGACGGAGATCACGGACATCATCGAGGGCGTCGTCAACACCGTGCCCGGCATCGACGAGATGCGTTCCAGTTCGGCGCAAGGCCGCTCGAACGTCACGATCAATTTCAACCTTGAGAAAGACCCCGACCTCGCCACGCAGGAAGTGCGCGACAAAGTCAGCACGATCATCAACCGCCTGCCGGAGACGGCCGACCCGCCCGTCGTCCGCAAGGCCGACCCCGATTCGCAGCCCGTGCTCGTCTACGCCATCAGCGCGCCGCGCTCGTCCATCGAACTGACCGACCTCGTCCAGAACCAGATTCAGGAACGCATCGAATCGGCCGACGGCGTGGGCGAAGTGGTCGTCTTCGGCGGACGCCAGCGCGAGATCAAAGTTTACGTGGAACCGGATCGGCTGCGCGCCTATAACCTGTCCGTGACCGAGGTGTCGAACGCCCTGCGCGCTCAGAACCTCGAACTGCCCGGCGGCCGTCTCGACGAAGGCGCGCGCACCGTCACGCTGCGCACGCTCTCGAAGGTGACGAAGGTCGAAGACTTCAACGACATCGTCATCGCAACGCGCAACAACTATCCGGTCAAGATTCGCGACATCGGGCGCGTCGAGGATAGCGGCGTCGATCCGCAGTCGGCCGCGTCCCTGAACGGCGTGCCGAGCGTGTCGCTCGGCATCCGCAAGCAATCGGGCGCGAATACCATCGCCGTCATCAAGGGCGTCAAACAGCGCATGGCCGAGATCACTCCGCTGCTGCCGCAGGATTTGAAGGTCGTCGTCACGCGCGACCAATCGGAATTCATCGAAACGTCGCTCCACGCCATTGAAGAACACCTCGTCGTCGGCGGCTTGCTGGCCGCTTTGATCGTCTTCCTGTTCCTCTGGAATTTCCGTTCGACCGTCATCGCCGCGCTCGCCATCCCCACTTCGATCATCGCCGCTTTCGCCATCATCGCCGCGCTCGGCTACTCGCTCAACCAGATGACGATGCTCGCGCTGACGCTCATGGTCGGCATCGTGATCGACGATGCCATCGTCGTCTTAGAGAACATCTATCGCTTCGTCGAAGAGAAGGGGATGCATCCGTATCAGGCGGCCATCGAGGGCACGCGCGAGATCGGTCTCGCCGTGATGGCGACGACCCTTAGCTTGCTCGCCGTTTTCATCCCCGTCGGATTCATGACCGGCATCGTCGGCCGCTTCATGTCCTCGTTCGGACTGACCTCGGCCGCCGCCATCACCGTCTCGCTCATCGTCTCCTTCACGCTGACGCCGATGCTCGCCGCGCGCTGGATCAAGCCGCCGAAAGAGTCCGTCACGCCCGAAGGCTTAGAGCCTGCCGTCGCCGGCGGCGATGGCGGCGGCGACGCGGGCGGGCACAACGCCGCCGCCGCTGCCGCCGCCGCGACGGCGCACGCGAGCGTCGCGCCCGAAGCGCGCACGGAGAAAGCCCACTCGTCGAAGGGCGGCCGTTTTTATCGCCCGATTGACCGCTCTTACATGTGGATGCTCCGCTGGTCGATGGCGCACCGCTGGATCATCGTCGTGCTCTGCGTCGTGGTGGTCGCTTCGATCTGGCCGCTCTACAAGTACGTCGGCTACAACTTCCTGCCGGACGAAGACGAGTCGGGTTTCTCCGTGAATTTGCGCGCGCCGCAGGGCACGAGCCTCCCGGCCACGCAGTCCGTGCTTGAGCGCGTGGCGCGCGACGTGCGCGAGCAGATTCCGGGCGTTGAACTGACGCTCGTCAACGCGGGCGGCTTCGGCGGCGGCGGCCAGCCGAATCAGGGCAACATCTCAGTCAGGCTGAGGCCGGTCAAGGAGCGCGAGTTCTCGCAGGCCGA
>DASQNL010000601.1:0-3336 GCA_035644995.1 Pyrinomonadaceae bacterium
CCGGGGAGGTGTGCGCGTGCGGGCGAGGCGGCGGCTGGGCTAGGTTTGGCGTTCTAGACATGGCAATACGGCGCGTACGGGTGAAAGAAGATTCAAAGCTCGTGGAACATTTTCTCGCGCGGCGGCAGACGGCGCACGCCGTCAATAGCCCCGATAGTCCGTGCCCGTGTCGATGACGACGGGCGCATAACTCGTGCGGTCTCCGTCGGCCATCGTCGCCAGAGACTTCAGCAGCACGTCGCTCATGATCACGCCGTCGCTCATGATCACGCCGTCGTCGCGCAGCAACCCGTCGCTGATCATCTCGCCGTCGCTCATGATCACGCCGACGGCGACGTAACGCGTGCCGCTGCCGAGCATCCCGCCGTCGCTCGTCATGAGATGGTCGCTCATGATCACGCCGTCGCTGAGGAAAGCGGGATTCCGCGACAGCACGGTGTCGCTCATGATCACGCCGTCGCTCATAATGACGCCGTCGCTCATGATCACGCCGAGGTCGTAGATGCGCTGGTAATCGGTGATGAGGTCGAGTCCGGTGGCAAAGGTATAGTTGAGGACAACGCCTTGCGCCCAGTTGAAGGTGTGCCCGGCGATGGTGGTGCGCGGCGCGGGGGGGGCGCCGGTGAGCAGGGGCGTGCCGAGCGGCGTGCCGCTCGCGAAGTCGCGGCGGACTAGTTTAGCGAGCCTGACCGCGCCCTCGATGTTGAGGCCGCCCGCGCCCTGTTCGAACGTGTTGAAGCCGGAGAGCGGCTGCGCCGTGTACATCAAGATCGTTTTGATCATGTTGGGCGTGAGCCGCGGGTTGATTTGCAGGAGCAGGGCGGCCGCGCCGGCCACCTGTGGGGCGGCCATCGAAGTGCCGCTCATGAACATCATCGCGCGGCTGTCGTCCGCGCTCACGCCCGCCTCCATCTGCGGGTGCTGCGTGATCAGGAAATTTTTCGCGCCGCAATCATCCTGTCCGGCGGGGCATTCCCCTTCCGCCTGCGCCGCGATTAACTTGTTGCCGGGGGCGACGAGTTCGGGTTTGAGCAGGTTGTCGAAACGACGCACGCCCGCCGCGTCAACGTAACTGCCGCGCGTCGGGCCGCGCGAGCTATATGTGGCGACCGCATCGTCGCCGCGCTCGTTCGTGCCGAAGGTGTTGGTCGCGCCCACGGTGATGGCCGCAGGCTCGATGCCGGGCGAGTGTATCTGCCCGTAAACTTTTTGCCCGTCGTCGGACTTGCCGTTGTTGCCCGCCGCCGCGACCACGACGATCCCGGCATCAACCAGACGCCGCACCGCGAGACAGACCGGATCGTTTCGGTAGGAATCAACCGCGGGCATGCCGAGGCTCAGATTGACGACGCGGATGTTGTAGAGCGCGCGATTCGTCATCACCCAATCGAGCGCGCGCAACACGGACGAGACGGAGCCGCGCCCCTCTTTATCCAGCACGCGCAGGTTGATGATCTTCGCGTTCGGCGCGATGCCGACGTAAGCCGCATTGGCGATGCGGCCGTTGCCGCCCGCGAGCGAAGCGACGTGCGTGCCGTGGCCGTAGTAGTCGGGGGCGTCGTCGTTGTAGTAGGCGTCGTCGCCGTAGTTGACGAAATCGGCGGCGGCCACGATGCGTTTGTCGCTGTCGGTGGTGCGCCCGTCGCGGAAGGCTTTGTGGCTATCGTCGATGCCGGAATCGAGCACGGCGATGCCGATGCCGGTGCCGTCAAGCCCGCCGGTCGCTTCGTGGCGCACGAGGTCTGCGCCGGTCGTCGCGGAAACGTGGCCGAGCGTGCGCACCTCGCGGTCGGGCGTGATGTAGGAAATCTCCGCGAACCTGGTCAACTCGACCACGTCGCTCGCGGGCATCTCCGCGCTGACGAAGCTGGAATTTTGGAAGGCGTAGTTGACGCGCACGCGCGGGCGCGTGTAGATGGCCTCAACCCCGCTCCCGGCCGGGGCGTTGAAGCGACAGATGACGCGAAAGATTTTCTTGCGATTGAGCGAACGGCTTAACTGTTGCGCCAAGTCGGGCGAGAGTTTATCGAGTCGCGCTCCGAATTTCGTCAGCGAGGCGGGCGGGAGTTTGGTTTTGGCGGCCGTCGCGGACGGCGTCCCGGCTCCCGTCTTTCCGGTCGCCTGCGCGCCCTTCCCGCCGCGCAACAATTGCCCGCGCACGGTCAGCCCGCCGAAATTGCCGTAAGCCAGCGAAGCGAGGATGAACAGAGCGATGAAACTTTTACGAGCGGAGCGGTTACATCTTTTCATTTCAGTATCACGGACGACTTGAAACTTCCCGGCGGAGTGAATAACTATTGAAGGGGAATATTAAGCTACAAAAGATTGAATCGGATGGCGCAATGTTTGAGGATGCAAAGCCCTGAAACGTTGCTATCAACCTCGCTCAAACGCCTGATTGACGCCCCTTCCCGCTCAACTCACGCATCTATCAATAGATTTATCATAGTGCAACCCGCGTGCCAGCTAAGGCAAACCAAACGTTTCCGCCTTCGCGCGCCGACGCGCCGCCCACGGCTTTTTCGAGATGTTCATAAAAGCCCCGTAAAACGCGCTTTCCGGTCTGCCGCAGCGAAATTTGACCCGCAATGAGTATCACTCCCGTCGTCTCACATCCCGAATATCGCCCTTCATTCGCTGTATACCTTTTTCGCATCGCATACTTGCTTCGCAGTTTCAACAAAAACCCAATGTTTATGCGGCTCTGAGAGCCTTCCGGGAGGCTGTGCGGGAAGTTGTGCGAAGCAAGTATCGTTTTTTACCGCTTGAGAACCGTATCTCGGACACCCCGGAAGCCGCCCGGCGCGCTCTCTTTGCCGCTAAAGAGGGGGTTTACGGAGTTGCGTTGAGATATGGCATAGGGGTTGTAAAGAGGCTGGTACGCGGTAAATCGCGGGCGCAGTTCGCTCGCAGCAGAGCGGCTGGCAAAGTTCGAGACAAAGGGCGCAGCCGGGGGCGCGATTTTTTTGTAGCTGAGAGGAAAGTAACGATGAGTTTTCTGAAAGGCAAGATGCAATCATTTAATCTATGGAGAGGCGCGGCGTGGATCATTCTTCTTCTCATGCCTCTCAACGCCCCGTGGTCAGCCACCGCCACGGCGACGACGCCGACGGCAATGCCGGCGCAGACCGCGACGCCGAGTCCGTCGCCTTCGGCCACGCCGACGCCTTCCCCTTCGGCCACACCGACGCCTTCACCAAGTCCGACGGCTTCGCCTAGCCCTTCGCCGAGTCCGACGGCTTCGCCGAGTCCGTCGGCCAGTCCCTCGCCGAGTCCTTCGCCTAACCCGTCGCCGAGTCCTTCACCCGTTCAAGGCTCGGAAGCGAGGATGGAAAT
>DASQNL010000602.1:0-2194 GCA_035644995.1 Pyrinomonadaceae bacterium
AGCCCCTTATCAACAAGCTGCTCTACATAGACATGGTTCTGAAAGGGAAAACCTTGCAAGACCCCTTTGACATTTACCCCTATTCACCGGCCAATTTGCTGCTCAACGTGTTCTCGCCTCTCTGTGTCGTCAGGCCGGCTCTCACCGAGGTGCAATCATAGCCGTCGCCGACATCCTCCGCATCCGCAAACGCGTGCTTGAATTACTTCTCGCCACGCCGCGCTCAGGCCGCTACACGGATAACGTGGGCGACCAAAAGCGGTATGTGGACAAGGGTGAAATCACGGACGCGATTGTCGAGTCGGATATGCAGCGTTTGATGGTCGTCTTTCAGACGCCCGGCCATCCTTACCGCACCGGGTTTATGACTGTCTCCGGCAATCTGGCGACGGGCGAACTCATTCCCGGTTTCGTCGGCGTGCATGACAAGGTGACGATTGATCCCACCGGGGCGGGCACCTTCCGAGGCGCGCGGCTCGCTAAGTCGAATGACCATCTGCTGGAAGTCCTTCATCACCCTGCACTCTTCCCGAATATCCAATACCTCTACTGGATCGAGGGCAACACGATTGAGCACACGGGCAGCGCGGCGCGCGTGCGCTATCCCACCTTCACGAAAAACAACAGTGCGTGTCAGTCGCATGAGCTGTACACGGCGGGCGTGATGTCCGGCGCGATTGCGCTTTTGCGGAAGCCCGGCGGCGACCCGACGTTTTACGACGATTACGAGCGCATGACGGCCATCGCCGACGTGATGATCGCGGGCAAGTCGGCCTCTCTGCCCGACATCGAGGCGTTGCGCGTGATGATGCGTGAAGGGAGGGCGGCGTGAGCAGCCACAAAGAAGAGGCGATAGCGATCCTGGTCGCCAAAAGGCTGAAGGTTGACCCGTCGGAAACTTTGCGCTTCGTGCCGCTCATTCCGGCGGCCATTCTGCGCGCCGTGCAGAAGTTCGCCGAGCGCGACGATCTACGCCACCACGTTTTGACCGACCCGGCACAAGTGACGGTCGATCTCGACGGTTCGGGCGTGGCCGACCTCTCAGACCTCATTGACGACCCGCGCATCGTGCTCAACCTCTTGCGATTCGGAGAGATCACGCACGCGAATTTTGATTTCCCTTTGCGCCGTCTGGAGACGACGGCACAAGCGCGCTTCGCGTCTGCTCTCGATTCCCTGTTCCCGAAATACTGGCTCGAAGGAAACAAACTCAAAACCCGCGCGACTGTCGAGGGCGGCGGCGCGCTCTCCGGCGCGCTGGCCTTGAGCGTGCCCTACTGGATGACACTCGCCCAGGTACCTGAAATCGTCGTCGAGACGGAAGGCGTCGGCGTCGTGGACTCGCTGATTGAATTACTCGCGGAGGAAGCCGATGGTGACGACGCAACCGACAGATGAAAAATGGTTTCTTCCCCCGAAGCACCGGCTGGATTCGGCCGAGAAGCTCGCGGCGGCCGATTTGGAACAGATCGAGCTATCGCGCAGGACGCAAAGCCCGTTCGCCCAACTCTCGGCCGAGGAACGCGAGCGCGCTGCTGCCGTGCGACTCGTCGCCGAACATAAGGCGACGGTTGAACTTCTCAGGGGCATGATCAAAGCGCACGAAGCCCGGCCAGGCGACGAACCTAAACTTTTGCGCCACCGCCGCGAACTCAAAGCCGCGCGCGAGGCTCTCCCCCTTGTCCTCTCCCAACTGGCCGAAGCCTACGCGACGACCGGCTACTTCGAGACGGCCGCACACTACGAACCCGACCGCGCCAAGAAAGCGTTTTACCTACGCGTATGGCGCGCCATGTGGCGCGAGGACGGCCATTGGTGCGAGTGTCCGAATACGCCGACCGGACTCCCGCATACCTTTGTCGTGAATGACATCTATTCGATTCGTCACCAACGAATGATGCCCCTGATGAAGTGCAAAAGATGTAAATGCCTGAACGTCGCGCCGCTGCGCCCCGAACTGGTCGCGCAGCGCGCGCACCGGCGCACGGCGCACGGCATGGCGGCCGGGAAGTCACCCGAAGAGGCAAAGGCGTTGCTCGCAAGCCACAAGCACACAACCAAGGATTTGTTGCAGAAATGAGAGATGAGGTAAGCGATGCCGAAAGAACAAACGCTCCAAGAACAAGTTAATAACACGATGGAAACTCAAGTGAGGATAGCCGAAAACAATGTCTATCAGGCGACAAGGGAATTG
>DASQNL010000603.1:0-2263 GCA_035644995.1 Pyrinomonadaceae bacterium
GAATCCGACGGCCGGTTCCGCCCGCCCGAAGTTAGCGTTCAGGTGGTCGTAGCGTCCGCCGCCCCCGGCGCGCGCGCCGATGCCCTCGATATAAATTTTGAACGTGAGGCCGGTGTAATAATCGAGACCGGAGAGGTCGCCGAGATCGATCTCGAAATGATCCGTCAAGCCCAGCGTTTCGATGACGCCCCACAGATTCGTCAGGCGGGCGAGCGCCTCCGCCGAACGCTCGTTCTTGATCAACTCGCGCGCACGCGCCAGCACTTCCGACTTGCCGGGGCGTTCCATCAGCCGCGCAAACGCGCACGCCTCTCCCTCCTGAGCGTAGGGGGCGAGGAATCGCCGCAGTTCCGCCGTGTCGCGAATGTCTATCAGGCGGCGCATTTGGTCGCGCGAGGCGGGGTCGAGTGCGAGCAGCGCGGCGACGCCGTTGAATACGCCCACGTCGTTGAGCGTGATGGAGAAGCGTTGGTCGAGACCGAGTTGCTTCAGGACTTCGGCGGCGATGGTGAGCATCTCGACATCGGCCGCGCCTTGCCCGGAGCCGATCTGTTCGCAGCCGAGTTGCCCCGATTCGCGTCTCCACTGCGCGTGCGAGGGCGTCTGTTGACGAAACACCTGCCCGGTGTAGCACAGGCGCAGCGGGCGCGTGCGTCTCGCCAGCAGGGTGGCGGCGGCGCGCGCCACGGACGAAGTTACGTCCGGCCGGAGCGCGAGCATGCTCCCGTCCGTGTCGGTGAACCTGAAAGCGCGGCGCGACTCCCGGTGTCCCATGCCGAACTCGAACAGCGCATAGTAGTCAACGTAGGGTGTGGTGATTTCCTCGTAAGACCACGCGTCGAAAACAGACATCGCCGTATCTTCGACGCGGCGTCGCAGGCGCGCCTCCGCGCCGAAGTAATACCTCATGCCGCTCGGCACTCTGGAAAGTGATTCGGACATAAATCGTCGCCCCTTGCCCTCTGGCTCGTTCAGCTTCCGGTAAAAAATAGAAACCCGCTGCCGGACTTTAGTAGTCGGCGGCAGCGGGTTCTTTGCGATCCGATGGTGCGATTTTCTTTGCTACTCTCGCAAATGCTCTTTGCCCAAGAGCGCAACCACCAACGCGCCGCTGCCATGCCTGTGATGATGGACATGGTGAAGCATGCTGCTGCTGCTGGCGTGATGCGTTCTTTGGAAGTTCATGATCTCGTTTTTCACTCTTGCCGGGGAATGACCTTTATAGACGAGGGCGTCTTGCGCTGTCAAACGCTCACGCCGGGTTCCGCGCGAGTGAAAATTAGAAAGGGCGCGGCGGATTCAATTGAGTTCGGCGCGCCCGTCTTTTGCGGGCGGCGTGCGAAGTGGCGAACCGCGCGCCTCTTTCGCGCATCGCACACAGCACGGCGGCGCTTGAACCTGCGCCTCCGCATCGTCATACTCTTCCCGGTGCAAAATTTATTCTAAGTCCCGAACTTTGGAGACACCGATGAGAAAAAGTTTTTTCCGTCATGGCTTTGTGCCCGTCGCACTTTTATTGACACTCTCGTTCGCGGCCTTCGCGCAATCGGGCGCAACCCGGCCGCGCCGCGTTGACCCCTCGTCCAACCCCGTGCCGCCCCCGGCCGCCGCGCGGCCGACGCCGGCGCAAGCGCGCATGCCGGCGAACACGCCCGCGAGCGTCGCCTCCGGCACAGGCGACACGGCGCGCGCTTATTCCTTGCTGCAACAGAAGCAGTATGAAGCGGCGGCGCGAGAGGCGCACGCGGTGGCGGCGGCCGATCCGAAGAACAGCGAGGCCTGGAAGATCGCGGGCTTCGCCGAGTTTTATTTGAATCAATTTAAAGAGGCCGCCGCCGATTTGCAGCGCGCCCTCGACCTCCAACGCATTGCGAAAGAGGAAGACGCGCCGACCGTGGACGCGCTCGCGCAGTCGCTCGTCCGCTCCGACGAGTTCGAGCGCGCGCTGCCGCTCCTGGCCGTCGCCACGTCGCGCGCGGGCGAGCCGCCCAACGCGACGCTGCTCTACTATCGCGGCCTCGCCGAATACCGGACGGGCAAACAGGCAGACGCCGAGCGTTCGTTCAATGCGGCGGTGAAGGCCGACCCGAAAAATTCCGCCTCGCTCTTTTATCTCGGTCGCCTCGCTTACGAGCGCAACCAGACCGACGCAGCCATCGCCGCGCTTAACCGCGCCACGCTCGCCGACCCGCGCTTCAGCGAAGCATGGACGCTCTTGACCTATGCCTACCTGCGCCGCGCCGCCGCGGCCGCGAACGCGCCC
>DASQNL010000604.1:0-9975 GCA_035644995.1 Pyrinomonadaceae bacterium
CAGGGGCGCATCAACGCCGTCACGCTCGAAGGCAAGACGCGCCCGCTCGCCGTCGCGGCGGAGATGGACGTGGATTTCGGGCGCGAGAAGATGGAAGTGTTCCGGCAAGTCTGGACGTACCTGCACGAACATTTCTACGACCCGAATTTCCACGGCGTTAATTGGGCTGCGATGCGCGACGCCTACGAGCCGCGCATCGCGGGCGCACGCACGCCCGACGAAATGCGCCGCCTGTTGCAACTCATGGTCGGCGAGTTGAACGCCTCGCACTCCGGCGTCAGCGCGCCGTTCACGGGCGCGACGGCGGCGACCGGGCGGCTCGGCCTGCGTTTCGACCGCGTCGAATACGAAACTACGGGACGCTTGCGCGTCACGGAGATCATCCCGCTCAGCCCGGCCGCGCTCGCGCGCGAGCTCAAAGCGGGCGACTACCTCGTCGCCGTTGACGGTCGTGAGATTAATGCGCGCACGAACCTCGACGAGTTGTTGAATTACAAGATCAATCGCCGTGTGAGTCTGAGGGTCGCGCCCGCCGGGATGGCGGCGGACGGCGCGCCGCGGCGCGAACTGGCGGTGCGTCCCGTCAACGCGGCGACGGAGAAGGCTCTGCTCTACCGCAAATGGGTCGAGGACAATCGCGCTTACGTCGCGCGCGTGAGCAACGGGCGGCTCGGCTACGTCCACATGTTCGATATGGGTTCGGCCTCCCTCACACAACTCCACCTTGACCTCGATGCCGAGAACCATTCGCGCGAGGGCGTCGTCGTTGACGTGCGCAACAACAACGGCGGCTTCGTCAACGTCTACGCCATCGACGTGCTCTCGCGGCGCGGTTACCTGACGATGACGCCGCGCGGCCAAGCCTCCGCGCCCGCGCGCACCGTGCTCGGCCAACGCGCGCTCGAATCGCCGACCATCCTCGTGACCAACCAGCACTCGCTCTCCGACGCCGAAGATTTCGCCGAAGGCTACCGCGCGCTCAAACTCGGCAAGGTGGTGGGCGAACCGACCTCCGGCTGGATCATCTACACCTGGAATCAAACGCTGATCGACGGTTCGAGCGTGCGCCTGCCGCGCATGAAGGTGCAGGCGGCCGACGGCACGAACATGGAGTTGAACCCGCGCCCGGTGGACGTGCCCGTCTCGCGCCCCATCGGCGAGACTTACACGAACCGCGATTCGCAACTCGACACGGCCGTCGCCGAACTGCTCAAACAACTCGGCCGCCGCGCCGGGAATTGACACGGAGAATCGTCAAAGATGTCGAAAAGAAAGGAGCGCGCCTGATGCTGCCCCGCACCCCCTGGTTCGAACGCCGCTTCACGCTCGACTTGCCGCTCGCCATGTACCCGAACGTCTTGGAGCGCGTGCGAGGCACGCCCGCGCGGCTCGAAGACCGGCTCCTCAAGTTGCCGCGCGAAATATTGACGCGGCCAGGCGAGGGCGGCAATTGGTCGATGCAGGAACAGGCCGGCCATTTGCTCGATCTGGGAACGCTCGACCTCGGCCGTCTCGATGATTACGCGGCCGGACTCGACAGCCTGCGCCCCGCCGACCTCGGAAATCGCAAGACGCACGAGGCCAATCACAACGCCGCCGCCATCGAAAATTTGCTCGCCGCGTTTCGCGCCGAGCGCGGCGAATTTGTGCGCCGTCTGGAAGGCTTCGATCCGGAATTCGTGGAGCGCACAGCCCTCCACCCGCGCCTCCAATTGCCGATGCGCGTCATAGACTTCGCCTACTTCATCGCCGAGCACGACGACCACCACCTCGCGCGCATCAGCGCGTTGCTCCGCGAGTGCGGCGCGTGAGTATGAGCGTGACGCCGGATAAGAGGGTGCGGGCTACATTCCGCGTTTAGTCGTTCTCTTGTTCGAGAGGCCGGGAGAACGTACCGCGTTGCGGAAGGGCGGAAGGATGAGGCGAGTCCTGCGTCTTAGCTCCGGCGACGCATCACGACGATACTTTCCGTCGTCATCGTGTCCTCGACTTTTCCGGCGGCGTTGGTCGGGCTGTTCCGCGACGGCATACGCTTGTTGGGAATTCGCCTGTAGAAAGTGTCGGCGTGTGAGAAACCTTGAGCTTCGAAGAAGTCGCGGATCGCCGCGTCGGTCGGCAGAACTATCCCTTTGACTTTGCGATTACCCACCACGTAGCAGGCGTACCCTCCCGGCTTAACCAAACCGGACACGTAGGAGATCGAAGTTTGTAAGTCCGAGTAGAAGGCCGCCACCTCGCGCGAGCGTTTCTCGTCTTTTAGTCTGATCGCGTCAATCGCTTGTTCGAGGTCTGGACTGGAGAACCGGGGCGTGGCTTTGAGCGCGCTCCCGCCCATGAGCGTGCGATCAACTTGCGCGGGAGACGGCAAGCCCAGCCAGGCGGCCGACAGCCGCGAATACTGTCCGTAAGCGACGGTGGTGTGCGAATCGCCGTAGGGCGGGGAAGTCACGATGAGGTCTACGCTGGCCGGAGTGATTTCATCCGGCGGAATGTTCGCCGCGGTATTGAAGGCGTAAAGTTTGGCCTGCGGAATTTGCGGGAGCCGCCGGAGGCGTGTGTCGAACTGTTGCAAGCCTTCCAAGTTACGGCGCAGTTTCGCGGCGACGATGCCGTAGATGTCCGGGTCGAAAGGTTCCAACCTTCTCGCCTCATAGCGGTAAAGTTTGAATTCTTCGTTGCGCGTGTTCGACCCTTCGCGCACCGTTTCGCTGAACGCGACTTGAAAAAACAGGCGCGTCGCCTCGTCCGGCAGTTCATCAATAAAACTTTTTAAGATGCTTAACTTCTCGATGACCTGCGGCTTGAACCAGAAATCGAGTCGGCTGATGCCCGCAATCTGCTCCGGCACGTTTGAACTTCTAGGGGAGAGGAGAAACTCGTCCAACTCGGCGACCCTCTTTTTCAGTTTGCCTATGTCGGGCGTCGCGGTTTTTGCTTTCGAGATCAAACGGGCGAGGGGGTTCAAGTCGGTGCCGATCACGCCGATGCCTCTCACCATGCCCTCGACCAACGATGTGCCGCTCCCGCAATAAGGATCGAATAAGAGTTTCGCGCCCGGCGCATAGGCATCCAAGAGCTTGCCCGCGACTTGGGGGATCATGCGCGCCGGATAGTCGTGATAACAATGAGTCAGGTCACGGGTCGGCGCGTTGGCGAACGTCCAGTCCTGCGCCGCGCGATCTTCTTCCCCGATGTTCCCAAATGTGGCCTGATGCGCCATGAATTACGACTCCGTGCCGGAACTAAACAAACAAGGCGACTTGCCGAGGGGCTTTTTGCGCGCGGGCGTTCCGGCTCCGCGCGCGCGCGCCGGGGTCGGCGACAGGTTGAAGGATAAAGCCGGGAGGCCGCCGCCATCTCGCCTCCCGGAGTCAGGCATCGCTCGTCCGTCAGTTCCGCGCCACATGGATCACAAGCCTTCGATTCGCTTGGCGACGGGGTCGAGCGGCGGCAGTTTGTTCTCCGGCGCGGCGAGATAGAAATAGGTGCAACTCGAATAGTCGTCGTCGCGCTCAAACTTGCCGTCTTTCGTTAAGTCCATTTCGACGCGGCCGGGGCCGGCGCGGTAGAGAGGCCGCCCGGCACGCACTATCTCTTCGCGGCTATGCGGCGCGAGATAGCCGATCTGCTGGATGGTAACGCGGATGTCTTTCCGGAAGTAAATGGGATCGGGGATGTGATAGCGGTAGAAGCACCAGCGCATGTTCTTCTCGTCGGCGACGGGGCTGCCCTGATAGGTGTGCGCAAACTGCCCCTGCCCCCAGGCCGTGCCGATGTAGTCCTCCGCGCCCGTGCCGCTCAGAGTGGGAAACTCCCGGTCGCCGTCGAGATAGATTTTGACCTCGCCCTCGCCCCACCAGGTGTTGAAGTAAGTCTTCCGGTTGACGATGACGCCGATATTGGTGCCGAGGTAGCGGCCGCGCCCTTCGATGCGGGGCAGCAACTCGTAGTCCTGCTGCAAGCGGGTGGGGTTTTCGCGCCGGTAGTGTGCGTGGAAGTAGAGCATGTTCGCGCCGTGGCGGTCGCCGAGCGTGTAGTCAACGTCGTAGAAAAGCTCGTCTAGGTTGGCGTCCGATTCGTTGGTCATCACGATTCGCATGCCCGTCTTGAACGGCATCTGGACGACGCTGTTGAAACTGCGGCCTTCCGGGTTCGAGAACAGCGCGGACTCGAAGACGGTCGTTTGCCCCAGCCCGATGCCGAAGAAGTCGCCGAGCGGCGCGCTCACGGCCGGGGTTTTCGCGCCGTCCCAGTACATGTCCAGGCGGAGGCTGCGGAGCATCTTCGGGCTGCGGTCGGGAAACGTCATCCAGATGCGGCGCACCGTGCCGCTCGCGCCCACGGCTTCGGCCAGCACCCGGCTCTCGCCCGCCTTGATGGGCACGGTCGGGGAACCTTTGCGGCCGCCGTTCGCCTGCCCGCCCCGGCCGCGCTCGCCGCGCTGGTTCTCCCCGCTCGCCCAACGCGACTCGACGCCCTCCGGCATCTCGTAGATCGACTGCGCGCGCGTTGCCGCCTGCGTCGCGGAAATGAGCAGCAACAATAATCCCGCACGGTAAATCAATGTCCGGTTGAACCGCATCGCTCTTTCTCTCCTGTTAAGCCGATTCGTCGCCCGCGTCGGCAAGCATGTATTCAAAGGCATCTCGCCGCGGCTGGCGGCTTCTATGTCGCCGTGAAATTGCTTTTCGATGGACATCCCGCCCGCCGCCGGGTCGCCGACGTTTTCGGCCGCCGTTTGCGGACTCAACTTCACCTCAAACGTTCCGCTCGCATGCCTCGTCATCATAGCTTTCTGCCGGTCTGTTAAAAATTATTGAATACTTGAGTCGAACCCGGCGACGACTATATCGCGGGTGTTGCGTGCGGCGTGAGCGCGCGCGCCGGGCGCGCCCGTCCATCGCGGTGAATTGGCCGCGCACGGATGCGCGTCAGGCTTTAAGCCGTCCCTCCATACTTTGAAGAGAACAGAGCCTTTCAGTGTATGAATAACTTTAGAATCATGAGCGCGGCCAGCGCGGCGATCAAGGCTATCGTGCTTGAGACGACGCCCATCGCACGCGAGCGCACCCACCCGCACAATCCCAGCGCTACGAGGAAAAGCAGAATGCCGGAAATGAACGTCAACGACAAGCGATGATGCAAAAGGCCGATGGAACTCGACCAGCGCGCGATGTCGGCCTGCGCCCGCGGATCGATCACGACCGCCGCGCTCAGAGTCCATCCGAGCGCGCACACGATCATGGTGGCGGTCGCGGCCAGCGAGAAGCCGCTCGCCCAGTTCACCACGCGCCGCTGGCTTTGTGCCGTGAGCAGTTGTACCAGAAACGTGAGCGAGAACCCCGCGATGAGCGCGCTGATGAAAGCGAGTTGGCGGTAGAGTTCGGCGGAGGCTGCTAATTGCACATTCAATTTATGACTCTCTTCTCATCCGTGGTAACCGGCAAGCATTTAAACCGGAGCGGCGCGCCGTGGACTTTGCGTGCGGCGCGGGCATGCGTCGGGCGTTGTGCGTTCAGCTTCGGAGAGTTGGCCGCGATGGGATGTTTATCGTTTTTAGGGCGCGGCGAAACCTTGAATCGGCGATCCGACGGTGGTTCGGCTGCGCCCTCAGCGTTTGCGGCGATACGCGGCAAAACCGGCCAGCCCCGAACCGAGCAGAATCAAAGTGGCGGGTTCGGGAACACTGGTGGGAGGCGGGGGCGGCGGAGGGGTCGTGCCGACTTCGGCAAGCGTAAAGACGATGTTATCGATAATCTCAGGACTGCCGAAGTCGTAGCCGAAGGTCGCGCGGTTGAAGTGGAGTCCCGACGCGCTGTCGAAGGAGAAGCTGATGGTCTGATCGATGGCAAGGTTGCCGTTGGTGGCTTGGATGACCTGCCCGACGATGACGCCGTCCCGGTACAAAGTCAGGATGGCATTACCCGGAGAGTCATTGCCGAAGTCGAGGGAGAGCGAGTTGATCGGCACGGAGAAGTCCAGAATATGCACGATAGGCACATTCAGCGCGCCGGCGCTCTCGCCGGTGGTAGCCAGAGCGCGCGACGTGCTGATCTGCGGGGAGAAGTTGAAAACAAACAACTCCGCGCCCGGATGACCCGGTGAAGGCGAGGTGCTGAAGCGGACGAGGGGAGAGTCGACGCTCTGAAAGCCGTTGGCTTTAAAGCCAATCGGGTCGTTATCGAAGGTCACCGTGTCCGCGCTGGCCGTGCTACCGGAGATTCCGATGAGAGCGGCCGCCGCCAGCATAAGCACAAACTTTTTCATAGTAAATCTCCTGTTCAGTTGGCGAAGCATACATCCACCGCGACGGGATTTACAAGCCTGATTCGTCAACGGGCGCGCCGTGCGCCAGCCCACGGAAGGTCGCGAAACGGCGCGGGCTGAAAGCCGGAGAGATGAAGTTAAGAGTCCGAACCTTAGACCGCACATGACGCCCGACGCGCATGACACCGTCGCGGCAGGTACCGGAAACGTCGTGCCGCCTTCGCAGCATGAGACGGAAGCGATCCGATAACACACATTCGGCGAGCGTTCCGGTGGCGGCGGAGGGCGACTAGGGGTCGGTTATTCGTGGGCTTTGCGCGGGGCAGGGGCGGGCGTCGTGCGCGCCTGTTCGGCCTCCGAGAGCTGGCCGCGGTCGCGGTAGAGGCGCAACTTGTTGTGCAGGGTTTTGAGACTGATTTGGAGAAGCTCGGCGGCGCGCGTTTTGTTGTTGTCGGTCTTTTGGAGCGTGCGGAGGATCATCTGCCGCTCCATCTCTTCGATGGGCGTGCCGACGGGCAGCGTGATGGTGTCTTCGACGCGGGCGCGGGCGCGTTGGTCGAGCGGGTAGGGCGCGATGTGGTGGCGTTCGATGGACTCGCCCGAACAGATGATGACGGCGCGTTCGATGACGTTGCGGAGTTCGCGCACGTTGCCCGGCCACGAGTGCGAGCGCAGCACGTCGAGCGCGGCCGTGCTCAGATGGCGCGCCGGACGCTCGTGGCGCGCGGAGAGTTGCGAGACGAGATGCTGCGTCAGCAGTGGCAAGTCTTCTTTGCGCCGGCGCAAGGGGGGGAGTTCGATGGTGATGACGTTCAGGCGATAGAGCAGGTCTTCGCGGAATGCGCCGGTGCGCACGGCTTCGTGCGGTTCGCGGTTGGTCGCCGCCAGCACGCGCACGTCAATCGGTATCTCCTGCGAACCGCCGAGCCGCCGGACGGAACGCTCCTCCAGCACGCGCAGCAACTTGGCTTGCAGGAGCGGGGGCATTTCCGCGATCTCGTCGAGGAGGAGCGTGCCGCGGTGAGCGAGTTCGAAACAACCCTGGCGACGCGAGGCCGCGCCGGTGAACGCGCCGCGCTCATGTCCGAACAGTTCCGACTCCATCAGCGTTTCGGGGATCGCGGAACAGTTGATCGCGACGAACTCGCCTGCGCGACGCGGGCTGAGGTCGTGAATCGTGCGCGCGACGAGTTCCTTGCCCGTGCCGGATTCGCCCGTGATGAGGACTGAGGCCGAGGATGAGGCCACCTGCTCGATGAGCTTGTAGACGCGCTGCATCGGGACGGAGTTGCCGATCAATTTCCCGAACGCGCCGCCCGCGAGGAGTTCGTGTCGGAGGGCGAGGCTGTCGCGGTGCGCGCGGCCTTCCTCCATCGCGCGCCCCACGACGGCGCAGAGCTTTTCGTTGTCAATCGGCTTCTCGAAAAAGTGGTACGCGCCCTCTTCCTGAATGGCGCGCAGAGCCGTCTCGACCGAACCCTCGCCGGTCAACAGGATGACGGCGATCTCCGGGTGGCGCGTGCGCAACTCGCGCAGCAACCCGAACCCGTTCAGGCCGGGCATCTTCACGTCGGAGACGACGACTGAGGGGTGAAATTGCGCGACGCGTTCGAGCGCGCGCGACGCGTCCGCCTCGGCTGCCGCCTCGAACCCCTCCGCCGCCAACATCTCGCGCAAGGTTTCCAGCATGAGCGGCTCGTCGTCGATAACCAACACCCGTCCCTTAGCCATGATCGCAGTTTAGCATAGGGTGTCGGGTTTGAGTTTGGACAAAGGAGCGGCCGCCCGCCGAAGCTGTCCGAGACGCCGGAACCTCGCCGGTGGCGGCGAATGATTCAACTTTTTGGCGCGAAATAATCTGCGACGGCGCGGGCGAGCGCGGCGGTCGTAAACTCGGCCGGTTGAATGTGGGTGGTGAGGTTGTAGTCGGCGGCGGTGCGCGATGTGATGTCGCCGATGCAAGCCACCCGGATGTCTTTGAGGAGCGCGCCGAGATCGCGCGTGTCGAAAAGTTGGGCGAAGTTTGCGACGGTCGAAGAACTCGTGAAGGTGATGCAGTCAACCGCGCCGCCGACGAGCAGGGCTTCGACGCGCGCGCGGTCGGTCGTCCGCGGCGCGACGGTGCGATAAGCCGCGACCGTATCGGCGCGCGCCCCGGCTTCTTCGAGCGCGCGGGGCAAGTGGTCGCGGGCGACGGCGGCGCGCGGAATGAGGAAATTCAGGCGGTCGAACCGCTCGCGCCCGCCGAGATAATTCTCCAGCGCATCGAAGACGCCTTCGGCCTTGAACTGTCCCGGAACGACATCGACATGGACGCGCGCGTCGCGCAGCCGGTCGGCGGTGGCCGTGCCGACGGCGCAGACGTTGATGTCGTCCAACTCGCTCGCGTCGTGTCCGCCCGCCTCCAAGCGGCGCATGAAGAAGTCCACGCTGTTGGTGCTGTTGAAGACGACCCAGTCGTAGCCGTAGAGGTGTTCAATCGCTTCGTCGAGCGGCGCGAAACTTTCGGGTTCGACGATCTCGATGGTGGGACAGGCGATGACGCGCGCGCCGTAGCGTTCGAGTTCGGCGGCGAACTCCGCAGACTGCGCCGTCGCGCGCGTGATGAGGACGGCGCGGCCGCGTAAGGGTTGCTCCGGGGCGTGGTTTGGATCGGATGTCGTCACGAGAGGCGGCGCAAAAGATGCAAACGGTCAACCCTCAAACGGTCAACCTTCAAACGGTTAATCCCGCCAGCAACTCGTCCGCGCCGCGTTCGCGCAGGCGCGTGGCGAGCGTTTCGCCCGCGCGGGCGGCGTGGCGGGAGTCGGCTTCTAAACCGTCGCGGATAACGCGCCCGCCGTCGAGCGCGGCGACGAGCGCGTCGAGCCGCAGAGTGTCGCCCGCAACAACGGCGTGCGCGGCGATGGGAACCTGGCAGCCGCCGCCGAGCGCAAAGAGCAGGGCGCGTTCGGCGGTGCAGGCGGCGCGGGTGGGGGCATGTTCGAGGAGCGAGACGAGCGCGGCGGTGCGCGGATCGTTCGCGCGCGTCTCGATGCCGAGCGCGCCTTGCCCGACGGCGGGCAGCATCTCCGCGTGCGTGAGAGCGGCATTGATGCGCCGCTCGAAGCCGAGGCGGCGCAAGCCCGCGGAGGCGAGAATGATCGCGTCGTAGCCGCCCTCGTCGAGTTTGCGTAGGCGCGTGTCCACGTTGCCGCGTAAATCTTTGATGGAGACATCCGGGCGCAAGTGCTTCAACTGCGCCTGCCGCCTGAGGCTCGACGTGCCGACGATTGCGCCCGGCGGCAGACCGCGGAGCGAGGCGTCGTCCGTCGCCGCGACGCCCTCACGCAAAATCAGCGCGTCGCGCGCGTCTTCACGCACGGTCACGGCGTTGATGGCGAGATTGTCCGGCAGAGTCGTTGGTAAATCCTTGAGCGAGTGGACGGCCAGATCGATCTCTTCGGCGAGCAGGGCTTCTTCCAGTTCCTTCGTGAAGACGCCCTTGCCGCCGATCACGGCGAGCGGCACGTCGAGCATCACGTCGCCGGAAGTCTTGATGACCTCGATGCGAATCTCGGCCTCCGGCCGCAACTCCGCGAGCCGCGCCCGCACCCATTCCGATTGCCACAACGCGAGCTTCGAGCCGCGCGAGCCGATGACGAAATGCTCTCTCATAATGTGCAGAGGTCAGAGGTTAGAGGTTAGAGGTCAGTGAAATCAGCTTTT
>DASQNL010000605.1:0-5623 GCA_035644995.1 Pyrinomonadaceae bacterium
TAAAGAAATTCTACTGGGGGCCGACGGGGCGGCCTCCGCAATACCGGCCGCACGGCGGCAAGCTCAGGCCGGATGCCGAAGACGCGCCACCGGCCACGAAGGCGGCGGGAGAATGAAACTCCCGCAGCCTTCGCTTTTCAGACTCGCCGCCTTCGCTTTTCATACTTGCCGCCTTCTCTTTCCGGACTCGCCTCTTTCCAGTCTCACGGCTTTAACTTTTCAGACCCGCCGCTTTCATTTTTCGCCCGCGCCTAAAAACATTCACTTGGCCGCCGCCCGCAGCGGAATCTTTATCGCGCGCCTGACGTAAGTTTGCGTGCTTCCCCCGAATTGCACGACCAACTGCGCATCGCCGCGCCCGCCGCCGTCTTTGACGGTAACGCCCGGCGCGTCGCCCAGACGGTGCGGCGTGCGCACGCCGAGCGTGTACGAGTGCCCGGCGCGGCCTTCGAGCAAGAGGCTGAGCGTGCCCGCTTCGGCGCGTGAGCGTAGGATGCGCAAGCCCCGGCTCGTCTCTCCACGCAAAGGAGCGCGCGGTTCGTGATAAACGTCCGTCCCTTCGTCGTATTCGAACACGATCTCCGTGTCGGGCTGTCCGGCGGCGAAAGAAACTTCGGGACGCTGCACGTCGCCCGCGTGCGAAGGGGTGAAAGCGACGGGTCGCCCTTGAAGCGTCACCGAGCGCACGCGCGCGTCCAAGGGCAGCGCGGGCGCAATGCTGATGGTGGCCGGGGCGGTCGCGTCGTTCACGGATTTGGCGGGGGCGTTTGCCGCAGGCTGCTGCTGCTGCTGCTGTCGCCGGCAAGTGATCTTGATGCGCCCCGGTGCGCGCTCGTAAGTGAGCGAGTAGCGCGCGTCGCCGAGCGGCACGTTGCTCACGGCGAGTTGGTTCCAGTCGGCGGGAAGTTGGGGGGCGAAGCGCAGGGCGCGCCCGGCGTTGCTCGTGTCCAATCCGAGCAGGCCGCGCACGGCGGGCGTCACGACCATCGCCTCCGACCACACTTGATGATGCGAGGAACGGCCGAAGGGCGCATTGAAATCGCCGGACAAAAGTTCGGTCACGTAGCCTTCCGCGCCCTGACGCGTCAGAAACGCGTTCGCCATCAATGCCTGAAAGCCGACGTGCGGGCGGCCGTAACGGTACGCGCCCATGCTCGCCCAGCCCGTAAAGAGCGGCCACACGGAGCCGCTGTGATAAGAGAGCGGGTCGTAGAGTTGGCTCTCGCCGGAGAGGAGACGCGCCCCCCAGTCGGTTGCGAGCGCGCCCGCGCCGAGATGATCGATCTGAGTTTGCGCGCGTTCGTCGGCCAGAGTTTTGAACCAGAGCGGCACGGCGGGGAGCACAGTGTCTTCGTCGTAGAGGGTCGCATTTTTGAGCGCGTTCAGGCGCGCTTGGCGGGCGGTGCGGCGAGGGCCGGGGTCGGCTTCGGTCGGTTCGGCGGCGCGTTTGGTGGCGAAGGCGTAAAAGCCGCGCGCGGGGAGCCAGTAAGTCTGTTCCGTGGCGACGCGCGTGCGCTCGGCCTGGGCGCGGGCGCGGGCGGCCGTCTCCCCGTCCTTCAACGCGGCGGCCAACTCGGCCAGGTCGCGCGAGGCGGCGATTGACAGACCCTGCATGTAAATCTCCTCGTGCGCCGGGTAGAGCGCGCCGCCTTCAACCCAGCCGTGGCCGAACTTGGTATTCTCCGACAGGCCGTTCGCATCCGTGTCGGTCGTCGCGGCGAAGCGAGAGGCGCGGAGGATCGAATCCCAACTGGCTTGCAGGAACTTGAGATCGCCGCTGGCGCGAAAATAGTCTGCGTGCGCGATGATGTAGAGCGGCGTCGCGTCCGCGCTCGCCCAAGGGTACTCGTAGTCTGTGAACCACGGGATGAGCGACGCGCTTTGCGAAATCTCGTGCGGGATTTTGCCGTCGGCGCGTTGGAACTTTTTGAGGAATTCGAGTGCGGCGCGGGTCGTCTGAAAGTCGCCGTAGGAGTTGAGGGCGAAGGCCGTCCAGAGCGCGTCGCGGCCGAAGAACCAGGCGAAGCCCGGACGCTCCGATTCGCCCGACGTGCGATAGCCCGCGACGAGTCCGGTGCCGAGCAGCGGATTCGTCACGACGCCCTTGTCCACGCCCACCTTCGCCCAGGCGAACGCTTCGTCGAGATGCGGGTTGGGCGTCGAGATGGCGAGCGTCTCCGCGGCGAGTCGCCGGTAATGCGCGACCGTGTCTTCGTAGAGCGAGGGGATGGAGGCGAGCAAGCGGTCGTAAGCGGCCTTCGCGCGCTCGCGCCCTTCGACGCTGCCCGCGATGACGATGGGGACGAACTTCGCCAGCGTCTCGCCCGCCGGAATCTCCACGCGAAAACGGGCGGGCACGTCGCGCGGCTCCTCCTGATAGGGCATGACGGACACGTCGCGCGCACCGGGCGAGCCGACGACGCCCGCGAATCGCCGCGTCTCTTCCGTGATGTAATAGACGCGCTTCTTCTCGTCCCAACTGAGGCTGCCGGTCATCAACCCGGCCGGCCAGGAGAGGCGCAGGCGCGGCCGGAAAGAGACGTTGACGGTCAGAGGCAGCGCGCTCTGCGCTTCGAGCAGCATGACGATGCCCGGCTCATCCGGCGGCGCGAAAACGATCTGGCGGACGGTGAAGGCGGCGTGCGAGTAGGTGAAGGTCGTCGCTTCGGGGCGGACGTTGACGCGCGCGAGCGTATCCGCGCCGTTGAACTCCAAAGGATACCCTTCGATCTGAAACGACAGGCGGAAGTCGTCCAGAATCTTCATCGGGTAGACCCACGCTTCGAGCGCGCGATGCTCGTAGCCGAAGGCGGCGGCGCGTCGCCCCGTGACGGCGTAGAACGCGCCCGCCTGCGCCGCGCGTTCGAGTTCGAGGCCGCTCCGGCGTAAGGGGAAGGCGGGGACGGAGTCGGCGGCGGCGGCGGGGGCGTTGCCTTGCGCGGCGGCACGCGGCGGCGCGCAAACAAGTTGGCCGAAGAACAACAGGCAGCACGCCAGGCGGAGGTAAGTGTGGAGTGTGCGCAACGTAGTTCTCCTAACGAGTCAGAGTTCCGTAAAAGCGTTTGCCGAGCGAGCCGGAGTTCGCAAAAGTGATTGCCGGATTTAAAGTCCCGCGAGGGACGGTTGATAATAGCCCAGCGATTTATCGCTGGGAACAACGCGTGGGAATAATAAGAGTCCCGTAGGGACGATTGAACGATTCATTCAATCGTCCCTACGGGACTAATTCTTTCAACATGCGCACAACCCGACACTGATGTGCCGGGCTATTTTCAAACGTCCCTCGCGGGACTCGAAAAATCGGCCTCTCAGGTGCGGCTTAGATGCCGAGCACGTCGACGAGTTCCTGCACGGAGGCCGCGCTCTTTTGCAGGGCGATGCGTTCTTCGGCCGTCAGGTTAATCTCGATAATCTGTTCGAGGCCGCGCGCGCCGAGTTTGCAGGGCACGCCGACGTAGAGGCCGTTGATGCCGTATTCGCCTTCGAGATAGGCCGCGCACGGGAGAATCTTCTTCTTGTCCTTCAAGATGGCTTCCGTCATCTCGACGCTCGCCGCCGACGGCGCGTAATAGGCCGAGCCGGTCTTGAGGAGGCCGACGATCTCCGCGCCGCCGCCCGCCGTGCGTTTGACGATTGCCTCAACCTGCTCCGGCGACAGCAACTCGGTGATGGGGATGCCGGCGCAGGTCGAATAGCGCGGCAGCGGCACCATCGTGTCGCCGTGGCCGCCGAGCACGAAGGCCGTCACGTTCTCGACCGACACGTCCAACGCCTCGGCGAGGAAGCAGCGCATGCGCGCCGAATCGAGCACGCCCGCCATGCCGATCACGCGGTGCTTCGGGAAGCCCGAACGGCGCAAGGCCACCTGGCACATCGCGTCGAGCGGGTTGGAGACGATGATCAGGATCGAGTCGGGCGAATACTTGACCACCTCGTCCACGACCGACGAGACGATCCCGGCGTTCGTCTTCAACAGGTCGTCGCGGCTCATGCCCGGCTTGCGCGCCAGCCCCGACGTGATGATCACCACGTCCGAGTCCTTCGTCAGCGCGTAGTCGTTGGTCGAGCCGACCATGCGCGCGTCGAAACCCTCGACGGGGGCGGCCTGCGCGAGGTCGAGCGCCTTGCCCTGCGGCATGCCTTCAATGATGTCCACGAGCACCACGTCGCCCAATTCCTTGCTCGCCAGCCAGTGCGCCGCGGTCGCGCCGACGTTGCCCGCGCCCACCACCGTGATCTTGTTTCGCTTACCCATCGCTTTTCATCCTTTCCATTTTGAGACAGAATTTTTGCCAGTAGAGAATGGAACTGCCGCGCCCGGCGCGCGCGCATGAACCCGCTTGCACTAAATTTGTATGACTTGGAAGCAAGCGAGTGTATGGTGCGTCAGCGGCGGTGTCAAGGTATGCTAACGCCGCCCGGCGCGAGGAGGCCGGCCGACGACGATGCCCTTTCCCGCTTGGTTAAAAAGTCTGTTTGCGACGCGCGCACGCGCGGCGGATGAGCACGGCGCGGTTGACGTTTCGACCGGCGAAGACGAAAGCCCGTTCGACCCCGACAATCCCTTCGGCGAACCCGTCCGGCTGGAACTGACGGATGTTTTCGATCTCCACGCCATCGCGCCGCGCGAGGTGGAGCGCGTCGTGCAAGAATATCTGCTTGAAGCGCGCCGCGCGGGATTTCGGAGCGTGCGGATCATTCACGGCAAGGGACAAGGCGTGCAGCGTCGTCTCGTCCACCGCATCCTCGCGCGCACGCCTTTCATTCGCGACTGGACGGACGCGCCGCCGCAATCCGGCGGCTGGGGCGCGACCGTCGCACATCTCGAACCCGAAGCGGACTGAGCACGACCGGCGACATCGACGGCGAAGGCGAGCCGTTAAACCGGCAAATTTTCTGCGCGGCTTCGGAAGCTCACAGCGCATCGTCGGGGGAGCGCAAAATCAGCTTGAGCAACTCGTCCCAACGAGTTGTGAAGCGCGGCGAACGCCGTTCACAGACCGTTTGCCGGCGTCCGCGCCGCTTCAGACCGAGCGGCCGATGGAATAGAGTTCGATGTCCGGGGCGAAAGTTTCGAGCGTCTCGGCGATGCGGCGCGACATGTCGTCGTAGAGCGCGTAGTTTGAGGAGAAGACGGCGGCGTGCGCGTCGAACAGGGCTTGCGCCCGAAAGAGCGGCACGCCCATTTTGACGCCGATGGCCTTCGCCGTCTTCGGAGCGCGAGATAACGCAGCCGTCGTTGTTCGAGAGCGCGAGGACGGTACGCCCCGTGAGCTTCGGATTAAAGACGCGCGCGCAGGAGACGTAGAAGTTGTCGCGATCAACGAGCGCAAAGACGCGCGACACCCCGATGTCTCACCTGAACTTGACGGACTTCAACACATCTTCGACGGCCTTCTCCGAGAGATCGCCGCCGTAAGTAGAGATGAAAAAGAGCGCATAGCCCTGCTTGAGAGTGGCGTAGTAATGCTGCTTGATAGTTCCGCTCGCCTGCTCAGAAGAAACATCGATCACGGCGAACTCCATCCCGCCGATGGTTTCGCTCCGCATTCCCGCCGCGACCTGAACCGGCATCGCCGAACTCTCCAACAGCCGCCGCGCCTGTCCCATATACTCTTGCGGC
>DASQNL010000606.1:0-3332 GCA_035644995.1 Pyrinomonadaceae bacterium
CAAGGAGAGTTTGAGCGCGGGCGCGGAGGCGTGGGTTCGCGCCGCGGTTGAGGAGTTGGCGGAGGGTGGCGCGGGCGGCGTCGGTGTCGTGCAGGCGGAGATAGACTTGCGCGAGGATGAACGTCAGGTCGGGTCGTCCCGGCGAGAGTCTTAGTCCGTGCCGCAGCAGTTCGACCGCTTCGGGGAGTTGCTCGCCCGTCACCAGATTGATGAAGGCCAGGAGGCGGTAGGATTCGGCGAAGCCGGGTTCGAGCGCAATCGCGCGCCGCAACTCGCGGCGCATGATCTGCGCCGTCGCGTCGTCGTAAGCCTTGACCTCCTGCTCGTCGCCCATCTCTTCGCGGCTGAGCGCGTAGGCGTAGTAGTAATGCGTCAGGTGATTGTCCGGCTCAAGGCTCGTGGCCTGTTGCAAGAGACGCCGCGCCTCCGCGCCGCGCCTTTGCCGCACGCGCACCATGCCGAGCGAGGCGTAGGCCATCGCCGCGCCGGGGTGGAGGGCGATGGCCTTTTGCAGATGTCCGGCCGCGTCGTCGTAGCGATTGATGTGGAGGAGCAGGTCGCCGAGAAAATAGTGCGCGTCGGCGTTCGTCAACGGCAGCGACTCCAGTTCGGCCACCACGCTCAGGTGGTCTTCCAACTGCGTGTTCCGCACCCGGAAGCGTTCGCGGCGGACGTACTCGTGCAACTCCGCTTCCACCGTCTTGTAGTCGGCCTTGAACGATTGGCGAAAACTTTCCTCGGAGGGCACGCCCGCCGCCGCCATCTCGATGAAGCGCAGGAGTTGAAGCTGCCGCCGCCCGTTGTCGGCGGTCAAGAGGTAATGCACGAGCGCCCACGACTGCGCGTTGAAGATGCCGCTGCGCTCGCTCTCGTTGTAGTCGGCGGAGGCGCGATCCACGGCGAAGAGGGCGGCGAGCGGCAGCAGTCTGTTGTTGCGCAGCAGCGCGAGATTGCCCGCGAGCGGCTTGCCGAGGCTGTTTTTGTTCGCCGCGATGTCGAACTCGAAGGTGCTGTAATACTGCGCCAGCCCCTCGTTGAGCCAATCGGGGAGGCGGCGCGCCTGATTGTCGAGCAGCAGGTGGACGGACTCGTGGAAGAGTTTGACGTAGAGACTTTCGCGGTCGCGGTCGAGCGGCAAGGCGATATAGTTGAGGTCGAGACCCGGTTGAAAATAGCTGTTGAACCCGGTCGGCCGGCCTTGATAGTGTGGGCGAAATCGCTTGTAGGAATCGAAGTCTTTGAAGACCACCACGGTCGTCGGGATGGAGGAACCGAGTCCCGAAGCGGGGAAGAGTTGCGAGAAGGCTTTGCGAAACTGCTCGAACCTGATCGCCACTTCCCGCAGTTCGCTCTCCGTCGTGTCGCCCACCAGCAGGTAATGAGGCGAGCGCACGCCCGCCCACACGTTATCTTTCGCCATCGCCGCCGCCGCCGCGGGCGAGACGACGAACAGAAAACATAACACGCCGACGACGCGACGCGCGGCGCGGCCGACGCTCACGGCGGCCTCCTGTCTCAACAGCGTTGATTCTCGCAAAGTAAAAGTTTCCTGCGTGCCCGGCGGTCGAGAGAGCCTGCGCGCGTTCACACGGCCGCCGGGTCGCTGACGCGTTCGGGGGCGGGCGGCGGCGCGGTAGAGACATGGCCGCCGCCCGGTCGCGGGTGCGCGCCCATGCCGACGGAGGCGGCCATGAAAGGCCGCTCGAAGAGACGGAAGAACAGCCACGCGAACAACACGGAGAGCGGCGTCATGATCACGAGCGCGATGGTGCGGATGTGAAACTGCGTGAAGCCGAACCAGTACCACTGCATCAGCACGAAGAGGTGCGTCAGGTAGAGCGAGTAGGATATTAAACCGAGACCCGCCAGCCCGGCCATGAGGCGCGAGACGCGCCGCGTCAATTCTCGCCGCCCCTGCTCGGCGCGCACCGCGCCGTTCACCATCACGAAGAAGCCCACGCCCCAGGCCGGGTGCATCACGAACCAGCCCGCATCGTGTATCCAGACGAGGTGATCCACGTAGGGCAACGCCACCGCGAGAGCCATCGCCGAGAGCAGCGCGGCCGCGCCCGCCCACCACTCGTAACACCACGCGGGCAGCCGCACGACGCCCAACGCCGCCTCCACGCTGAGCGCGCCCAAAGCCCAGATAAACCAGTTGGTCGCCGCCGCTTCCGTAACGGGAATAGTGAGGTCGAAGAAGTAGCCGACGCCGCGCCCCAGGAGCAGCCAGCCGCCGCGCGCCGCCATGCACACCACGAGCGTGCGCGCCCAACCGTAGCGAATCCGCAGGAAGAGGAGCAGGAAATAGGCCAGATAGAGTTGTTCTTCAATCGCCAGCGTCCAGAACGCGCCGTTGATGCTGTAGGTCGTGCGCATGTCCACGTTGTGGAGCATCAGGAGGTGCAGCCCCAAGTCCCACAGGTAAAAGCCGGAGAGGTCGGGCGGAGTCTGGAGGGCGTGATAGCCGAGATAGAGTGCGAGCGCGGCGAGGTAGGGCGGGTAGAGACGACGCACGCGCCGCTTCCAAAACGCGTAGAAGTTGATGGACGGATGCTCGACCCCGGCGGCGCGGGCGCGCGCCCAGTGGAGATGTATGCAGAAGCCGGAGATGACGAAGAACAGGTAGATTCCGGCGTAGCCGAAGTGCACGACCCACGCCGTGAGGGTCGGCAGCCACCACTGCCAGCCCGCAAAAGCGGTCTGCGGCGCGACCCCCAGCGCGTGATAGACGACCACCACGACCGCCGCCACGCCCCGCATCGCGTCGAGGCTCAGCACCCGCCCGATTCTTCGCCCTTCAGATTTGAACTCCGCCGCTGAAGTCAAAAAAGTATACCCACGGAAGTCCGAGTTAAGCGCGCCATTCTAGCACCTGGAGAAGTGTGGCCGCAGCGGCGCGGGTCGGCCGGGGGCGTTCCCGCGAGCGGATTGCCGTCTTGCGTTCGCCCGTTGAATAGTGCATGATGACCGGCAGTTAATCCTTCTCTTGTGTATTAACGGTGATATGCATTGAGCCGCGCGAGCGGCGAGGCGTTTCGGGTAATCCGGGAGAAGGTCGATCTCAACATTAGAAGCCGCTCCTTGCCGAGCACCCGAACTAAGAGCTTTCGCCTACCTACCGTTACTCCTAAGCCACCTTCGATTCGACGCTTCTCCAAACAACTCCCACAGGGGAGAGGGATACATTTATGTCTATGAAACTTTACGTCGGCAACCTCGCTTTTCAAACTTCGAGCGAAGACTTGCAGCAGTTGTTCTCGCAGGCGGGCACGGTCGAGTCGGCTTCGGTGGTCGAAGACCGCGAGACGGGTCGCTCACGCGGCTTCGGC
>DASQNL010000607.1:0-2756 GCA_035644995.1 Pyrinomonadaceae bacterium
GGGCGACCAGCCGAGCGATTCGAGATGCAGCGGCCGCTCCAGCGGCGCGGTCATGCGGGCTTGCGCGCGGCCGCGCGTCCAGGTGCTTTCGAGTTGGAATGGTTCGAGCCGCACGTCTTTGATCCCGGCGGCGCGAAACTGTTCGGCCGCCCACGCGGCGGAGCGTTCGTAGGCCGCCGACCCGCTCAAGCGTCCGCCGAATTTATCCGAGAGGTTTTGCACATACTCCATCGCGCGGCCATTGACGAGCACCTCGCCCGCCAGCCGCGCCGAAGTTTGCTCCAACCCGGCGGCGGGCTGCTGCGCTGAAACGACCGACGGGAGTTGGAGAAGGATGAGAGACAACAGCGAGACGCGAACAAGTTTCATAGATGTGCTCCGGTGAATGGATGATGGCGACGACGGCATGGCCGGGAAAGTTATCCGCGCGCAGGTAAGACGAAGATTCGACCGCGCCTCACGAACGCGCGCCGACGCATTCCGCTCGTGATGGCGACGGGCATGTCTCTGCGGGTCGCGCGGAGCAGGATCAGGAATCACCGTGACCTTCGATAATGTGCCGGTCGAGCATGGCCGCGATCCGGTCGAGCCGGGCATCCGTCTCAGCCCCGCGCGCGCTCGTCTCGGCGATTCTTTCTTCGGTGCGCGCGCCCATCTCCGCGATCTGTGCGTTCGTCTCGGCGATTCTTTCGTCAGCGCGCGCCTGCGACGCAGCAATCCTCTCGTCAGCGCGCGCCTGCGACGCGGCGATTCTTTCGTCGGTGCGCGCTTGCGACGCTGCAATCCTCTCGTCGGTGCGCGCCTGCGTCTCCGCCAGACGCTCAAAGCTGCTCGTCACGATCTGGATGAACTCGCTCTGAGTCTCCGCTTGTAGTTGCACGATCCGATTCGTTTCCGCGACCTGCCGTGCCAGTTGATTAAGATTGTTGGCTAACTCATCAAGCCGCATTTGGTGATTTGCCTGACCCTGTAAGAGAAACTCAATCGCACGTTCCATCTCTTCGCCGTTCATAGTTTGTCACCTCTCTTCAATACACACTGCCGGCGTCTCCTGCGGTGAGCGATTATTGCGCGTCGAGCATCGGGATGTTGATGCCTTTGGTGCGGGCGGTTTCTTCCGCTTCGTCGTAGCCCGCGTCAACGTGGCGGGCGACGCCGAGGCCGGGGTCGTTGGTGAGCACGCGGTTGAGGCGGCGGGCGGCTTCCGGCGTGCCGTCGGCGACCGAGACTTGACCGGCGTGGAGCGAATAGCCGATGCCGACGCCGCCGCCGTGATGAAACGAGACCCACGATGCGCCGCTCGCCGTGTTCAAGAGCGCGTTCAGAATCGGCCAGTCGGCCACGGCGTCGGAGCCGTCGCGCATGGCTTCGGTTTCACGGTAGGGCGAGGCGACCGATCCCGTGTCGAGATGATCGCGGCCGATGGCGACCGGGGCTTTGAGGTCGCCGCGACGGACGAGTTCGTTGATGGCGTCGCCCATCTCCGCGCGCTCGCCGTAGCCGAGCCAGCAGATGCGCGCCGGGAGTCCCTGAAATTGCACGCGCTCGCGTGCGAGGCGCAGCCAGCGGTTGAGGGTCGAGTCTGCGGGGAAGAGTTCGAGGGCGAGGTCGTCCGTGCGGCGGATGTCCGAGGCGTCGCCGGAGAGAGCCACCCAGCGAAACGGCCCCTTGCCTTCGCAGAACAGCGGGCGAATGTATTCGGGCACGAAGCCGGGAATCTCGAAGGCGTCCGAGCACCCGGCGTCGTAGGCGAACTTGCGGATGTTGTTGCCGTAGTCGAAGGCCACGGCGCCGCCGCGTTTGAGCGCGAGCATGGCTTCGACGTGCCGCGCCATCGATTCGGTCGAGCGCGCCACGTAAGCGTCCGCGTCCGCCCGTCGCAATTCTTCCGCCGCTTCCGGACTGAGTCCGGCGGGCACGTAGCCGCCGAGCGGGTCGTGCGCGCTCGTCTGATCCGTGACGGCGTCCACCACGACTCCGCGCCTCACGATCTCCGGCAACACCTCCGCGCAGTTGCCGACGAGTCCGACGGAGACGGCGCGCCCCTGCTCGCGCGCGTCTTCGCAAATTCGCAAGGCGTCGTCGAGCGTGAGCGCGAGACGGTCGCAGTAGCCGGTCTGGACGCGGCGTTCGATGCGCGCCTGATCCACATCGACGCCGAGGAACACCGCGCCGTTCATCGTCGCGGCGAGCGGCTGCGCGCCGCCCATGCCGCCCATCCCGCCGGAGACGACGAGGCGGCCTTCGAGCGTGCCGCCGAAATGTTTGTCGGCCATCGCCGCGAAGGTTTCGAACGTGCCCTGCACGATGCCTTGCGTGCCGATGTAAATCCAACTGCCCGCCGTCATCTGCCCGTACATCATCAGGCCGCGCCGTTCGAGTTCGTTGAAGTGTCCCCAGTTAGCCCACGCGCCGACGAGGTTCGAGTTGGCGATCAAAACGCGCGGCGCATACTCGTGCGTGCGAAAGACGGCGACGGGTTTGCCGGACTGGACGAGCAGCGTCTCGTCGTTTTCCAGACCCTGCAACTCGCGCACGATGGCATCGAAGGCCGCCCAGTTGCGCGCCGCGCGCCCCGTGCCGCCGTAGACGACCAGATCGTCCGGCCGCTCGGCCACTTCCGCGTCGAGGTTGTTCATCAGGCAGCGCAGAGCCGCCTCTTGATGCCAACCCTTGCAATTCAACTTCGCGCCGCGCGGCGCGCTCACCTTTCTCGAACCGTTCATCATCACCACTCAACCATCCGCGCCTTACGT
>DASQNL010000608.1:0-3302 GCA_035644995.1 Pyrinomonadaceae bacterium
GTCTGAGACTGCTGCACGTCGCGGACGAACACGTCCTGCACTTCGCCGCCCACGATCCCCGCTACCAGATCGGTCGCGCTGCTGTCGAAGGTGACGAAGCGCCCGTCGGCGCTGATGCTCACTTCGTTGGAGGCCGAGAAAGAGTTCCCGCTGCCCGTCCCCGCGGCGTTCGCGGTGACCAACTTCGTCACACTCGCGGCCACGTCGCGCACGAACACGTCGCTCGTGGTGCCGTTCGTGTCGTTGCCGACCAGGTTGGAGGCGTTGCTGACGAAGGCGATGAAGTTCCCGTCCGCGCTGATTGCCTGCGGCGACTGGAGGTGAGAGTTTCGATTGCCGGCCGCCTTCCCCTCCGTGTCGACGCTGACGAGTGTGGTCTTCGCCGCCGTGAGGTCGCGCACGAACACGTCGTCCGTCCCGTTTGCGTCAGCGAGCGTGACGAGGTTCGTCGCCCGGCTGTTGAAGACGACGAAGCGGCCGTCAGCGGAGACAGTCGGGACGGAAGATTGATTGTTGCCACTCGCCGCGCCGGCCGTGGCCGCGCTGACGAGCACGGTCGTGCCCGCCTGCAAGTCGCGCGCGAAGATGTCAACCACCGCGCCGTTCGTGTCGTTCGCGACCAGGTTGCTCGCGTTGCTGGCGAAAGCGATGACGCGCCCGTCCGCGCTGAAAGAGGCGAAGGAGGATGTGCCGTTGCCGCTAGCCGTCCCGGCGCTGTTGACGCTGACGAGCGTGGTCACGCCCGTCTTTAAATTGCGCACGAACACGTCCGTCGCGTTGTTCGTGTCGTTCGCCACGATGTCGCTGGCCGCGCTCCTGAAACCGAGCACGCCGCCGTCGGCCGAGAGGTAGGGGAAGATCGCGTTGCCGTTGCCGCCGCCCGTGCCCACGGCGTTGACGCTCGCGAGCGTCGTCGTGCCCGTTTCGAGGTCACGCACGAAAACGTCTTCCTTCCCGTTCGTGTCGTTCGCCACCAGATCGGTCGCCGCGCTGGTGAAGGCGACGAACCGCCCGTTCGCGCTGAGCCAGACGCAGATGGCGGGGAAGTCTATGTTGCCGGTGACGCCAGACGGCGCGTTGCCCGCCGCCGTGCCCGCGGCGTTGACGCTCACGAGGGTGGTGACGCCCGCCTTGAGGTCTCGGACAAACACGTCATAGGTGGCGTTGCCGTCGGTGTGCGCGGAGAGATCGCCGGCCTTGCTCGTGAAGGCGACGAGGCGACCGTCGGCGCTGAGCGTGCCGGACGCGGTGAAGGACACGACGCCGCCGCTATCCGAGCCGTTTTTATTGACGCTCACCAACTGCGCGTTCTGCGCCGCGGCGGGCGTCGTCGCGCACAGCAGGACGAGAAGCGCGGCGGAGAGCATGAACAGATGCTTGAGACGCGTTCTAGACTTTTCGACACAGAAGATCGCAGTGCGAGGGAACAAATACATAGACTTTACCTAATAAGGAAATTAGAACTGTCGGGAGTTATATCCTGAGTGCATTGACGGGAACTGCGGGGGAGGCAAGAGACCGGGAGCACAGCTTTAACTATCGCGTGTAGAATAGCACACCTGCCTGGAGCGACCTATTCAACAGCAATTTGATGTGCGCGGCAATTATCGCCCGGCCCTTTACCCGAGCGATAAATAATAGCCCGCGACGCACCAGCATTGAGAGACGAAAGCGAAGCGCCGAATGGGTGGCGCTTGCCCCCCCGGCGCTTGAGTCAGGCGCTATTCCTGACGGCGTGGCTTAGAGCCTGTCCCAAAATTAGAGAGCGGTCGTTGAGTGCTTTAGACTTTGTTTTGGAGAAGCAAAGTCATGGCACGCAAGACCACCCTTGAGACGATATGGTACATCCCCGATGATTTGTGGGACAAGATTCGCCCGCTGCTCGGACGAGAGAAAAAGGCTGGCACGGTCGGCAGACCTGCTGTTCCTTACCGCACCTGCCTCGACGGTATCCTCTTTGTGCTGCGGACAGGTTGCCAGTGGAAGCACGCGCCCCGCGAGTTCGGCAGCGGCTCGACGCTGCATCGCCGCTTCCAGCAGTGGGCCGAGCGCGGCTCTTTCAAGCGCGTCTGGCGCTTGCTCTTGCGTGAGTATGACGAGTGGCGCGGCATTCGCTGGCGCTGGCAAGCCATCGACAGTGCCACGACGAAAGCTCCCCTGGGCGGCGAGGCGACCGGGAAAAGCCCTGTGGATCGCGGCAAGTTGGGCACGAAGCGTCATGTCCTGACAGATCAACGTGGCGCGCCGATAGGCTTTGAGGTGACGGGCGCTAATCGACACGACTCGCGGGCAGTGCGCGCCACGCTTGACAGCCTCCCGGTCAAGCGACCTACGACGGGCGCGGCGGGCGAACAACATCTGACCGCCGACAAGGGTTACGATTACCCGGCCGTCAGACACACGCTGAAGAGGCGCGGCTACACGGCGCATATCCCGAAGCGCGACGGTCAGCCTCCGAAGCAGCGCGGGAAGCGCAGATACAAGGCCAAGCGGTGGGTGGTTGAGCGCACGCACAGTTGGACGAACCGCTACCGTAGGTTGTTGGTGCGGTGGGAGAAGAAAGAAACGAACTATCTGGCGCTGGTTCACTTTGCTTTTGCTCTCAACCTCTACCGGCTAATAATTTTGGGATAGGCTTTTAATTAACACGGAGTTTAATTGGCGCGGAGTCGAGCGGATAAAATCTTCGCGTCGAAACTATTTGCCGGTCTTTTGAACTCCTCGTGTGCGCCCGTGCAACGACCGCGGCTCAGCCGAGTTCATGACGTATCGCCGCCACGTTGTGCCTGAGTCTGTTCTTCTCCTCTTCCGTCAGAGAAGGGCGGAGTAATAACGCTTCGTACTCTCTCAGACTCTCCGCCAGCCTGCCGAGACGATACAGGAAACTTGCCTTCATCTCACCTACCATAATTCTCCCGTGCATCCGCTCGTAGCTTACCCCGCGGTCGTAACTCGACAGCGCATCCTGCTCCCGTCCCATCTCCTCCTGAATCACGCCCATGTTACGGTACATCGTTGCCTTGTCGAGATCGGAAATGTCGCTCGCGACGAGCGTGCGGAAGATGGCGAGCGCCTCCTCGTGCTGCCCTGCCTCATACGCCTGCCCCGCCCTCTGGGCTGTGTCTACGTATTCATCGTAATTCATCAGCTTGGCCTTTCGCCGCCGTCTGCGTTAGCGATGCTGTTTCTTCTCATCCGTGGAGTGAACGCTCCACGCCTGCTCGATTTTCGCCCGCCCTCAATTCCGCATTGGCTCTACGGTACAGGTGCTATTAAAGTGTAAGGGAGTTGAATCAGTAAAG
>DASQNL010000609.1:0-23077 GCA_035644995.1 Pyrinomonadaceae bacterium
CGACGAGAAACAGCGTGCCCGCGCCGAAGAAGCCCGCCACGTCTCCCACCCACTTCAAGGCGGCCGCCGCGAGCAGCAACCCGCCGAGCGTCGTACACGCGACGGCCACGGCGAGAGCAGAGATTGACGCGCCGAGGCGCGCGAGCGGCGCGAACCGCGAGCCGACTTTGCCGGTCGCCCTGTGCGCGCGGCGGCGGCGCGCTGTCGGCGTCGCCGCGTCGATGGTTCCGGTCAGCATTTCGCGCGCCGAGACGGGAGCGAGCAGGCGCAGCGTCCACCAGATGCAGGCGAGCGCGGCGAGGATGCCGCCCGCGCCGCCGAGCGCGAGCGACACCGGCGAGACGTGCAGCGCGAGCGAGCGCGTGCCCACCGCTTCAACCCACCACGTGCGCAGGCCGTACATCATCAACGCGGCGTAACCAAGCGCGCCGAGCGTGCCGAGCGCGCTCCCGGCGGCGGCGAGCAGCAAGCCCTCGCCGAGAAAGAGCGCGCGCACGCGCGCGGCGGGAAACCCGACGGCTTGCAGAACGCCGATCTCCCGCAGGCGTTGCTCGATGCCGAGTTTGAAGAAGAGAGCGGCGAGCAGCAGCGCGGAGACGACGAGGAAGAAACTGAAATAGAGAAAATACTCGCCGAAGTCGGTCGCCCCGCGCGAGGCGCTGAGGCCCTCTGCGCGCGCCGCGTAGAGCGCGAAATTCGCCGCGAACGGATCGACGCGCGCGCGCAGGCTTCGCTCGAAGTCCGCGCGCGCGGCTTCGAGCGAGGTCTGTTTTTCCGCGGCGAGACGCAGGGAGGTCAGCTTGCCGTAGCGCGTCTGCCAGAGTTCCTGCCCGCGCGCGAGGGGGATGAAGGCTTTCGGCGTCGTGCGAAATTGCTTCCAGTAGTCTTCGTCCTGCGGGCGCACGCGCGCGAGGTCGAGCGGGAAGGGCGGATCCCAATCCGACAGGCTCTCCGTGCCGCTGATGCCCGGATACTCCGGCGTCAACTCTCGATCCGCCGCCAGCCCCCGCATCGGCGCGATGCCCGCCAGGCGAAACTCCGCCGCGCGCGTTTCCAACCGCCCCTCTTCGCGCCACACGTAATAATCGAGCGACACCGCATCGCCCACTCGCGCGCCGAGATCGCGCGCCGCCCAATCATTCAACAGGATCGGCGGACGCTCATTCGCGTGCGCCCCGCCCGCCTCTCGCGCCTCCGGCTCCGGCGTTTGCCCCGCCTCGCCCCGCTGCAATCCCTTGAAACTCTCTTCATCAATCGCGGTGACGAGCGAGTAAGGAATCTGCCGCTCGCCCACGCGGATCGTGTTGGCGAGATACGAATAGATCGCGGACGCGCCGAGGCCGAGACTTTGCGCCGCCTCCTCGGCCTGCCGCCTGAGCGCGTCGCCGACGATGGCGCTCTCCGTTTCGACCGACAGCGCGTGGGGCGCGTCGAGCGTCCGCACTTTGACGCCCAAGTCCGCGAGCGTAAAAGTCTCGCGCAATATCTTCGTGGCCGCCGCCGTCTGCGCCGCGACGGCCGCGCTCGTCGGGTCGTCTCCCGTTGTGGCGGAGAGCAAGAGCGTATTGACGCGTCCTTCCTGTTCCGCGTCCTTTTGCACGCGCGCGAGCGGCACGAACACCGCGCGCACCGCGCCCTGCTGCGGTCGCAAACTGAACTCGCCGAGGTCGGCCGCGCCCAACACCTCGCGCACCGTCAGGCGCATCGTGCGCCCCGCATCCTCCTTGCGCCCGTGCAGCGATTCGACCGGGATGGCCGAAGGCTTCTCGATGCGCAGCAAAACTTCGCCCCCGGCGCGCGCGCCCAACTCCGCCGCCAGCCCCGCGCTCAACAACGCCTCGCGCCCCCTCAGGCTTCCCCGCCCCGCGTCCAGCCCTTGAAATTGCCAGAACCGCTCGTCCACGCCGTACACCTGCACGCCCCCGCCGCGCCGCCCGCTCACCTCGTCGATCACGACGCCCTCGAACACGACGAGCGGGCACGCCCCCTCGAACGCTGCCGCCGCAAACTGCGGGTGCGCGCGAAACTCCCCGGCCAAATCTTCGCGGAAGAAATTCGACGCCGAGACGACATACGCCGTTCGCCCCAAACGCCCCAACACGAGCGCACGCAAACTCGCGCGCACCGAATCGCCCACCAGAAGCGCGCCCGCCAGCACCGCCACCGCAATCGCCACGCCGCACACCACCGCCGCGTTCGTGCGCCGGTAGTGAACGAGATTGCGTTTGAGCAGCGTGGCGATGGTCATAGGGATTTGTCAGTGGTCAGTGGTCAGTAGTCAGTAGTCCGTGGTCAGTTGTCCGTGGTCAGTTGTTTGCGTGCCGACTAAGTTGAGCCTCCATCTTCAGCAACTCGCTCGCCGGAGACGAACGACGGACAACTGACTACTGACCACGGACTACTGACCACGGACTACTGACCACTGACGAGTTTTTGCCCCAAAAGCTCATATCGCACGGGAAACTTCGCGGCCAGTTCCGCGTTGTGCGTGACGACGACGAGGATCGTCTCTTGCCGTCGATGTAGTTCGAGCAGAAGTTCGGCGACCGTGGCGGCGGACGCGTGGTCGAGGTTGCCGGTCGGCTCGTCGCAGAGCAGCAGGAGCGGCCTTTGGATGAGCGCGCGGGCGAGCGCGACGCGTTGCTTCTCGCCGCCCGATAGTTCCGCCGGGCGATGCTCGGTGCGCGCCGTGAGTCCCACCTGATCGAGCAATTGCCGCGCCCGCTCCAACTCGTCGCCCGCGCCGCCGTGCGCGCCTGATACGAGCGTGGGCGTCAACACGTTTTCGAGGACGGTCAATTGCGGCAGCAGGCAGTGGTCTTGAAAGATGAACCCGATGCGGCGATTCCTGAAGGCGGCGAGTTCGCGCTCCGGCATCGTGAACGGGTTTTGGCCGTCGAGCGTCACCGTGCCGGACGTGGGCGGTTCGAGCGCGCCGACGATGTAGAGGAAACTGCTCTTGCCGCTCCCCGAAGGCCCCATGATCGAGACCGCGTCGCCGCGCCCCAGCTTCAGCGACACGTCCGACAAAATCGGCAATTCGCCCTGCGGCGTCGGATATTCTTTGGAGAGATTGTTGACTTCAAGCATAAGTCGGAACAGCCATGGTTAAGGGGGAAAGGGTAAGGGGGAAGAGATAAAGGGTAAAGGTGGAAAGGCACAAAGCAGTTTGTCTTCCCCTTTCCCCTTTCCCCTTTACCCTTTTACCTCCTCATACACTTCGAGCGCGCGTTCGGCCATAAGCGCGACGCTGTAATGACGGCGCACTCCGCGCGCGCCGCCGAGACCGAGCGCGGCGGCGCGCTCAGGCGTCCGCCAGAGTTCGTAAATGCCTGCGGCGAGCGCGTCGGCGTCGCCGGGCGCGACGAGCAGGCCGCCGCCCGTGCGTTCGACGATCTCCGTGCACGCGCCGCGCCGCGGCTGGACGACGGGCACGCCGCAGGCCATCGCTTCCAGCAGCGAGATGCCCTTCGGTTCGTCGTAGGTGGCGGGCATGGAGAAGACGTGCAGCCCGCGCAGGAACGCGAGCTTCCCGGCGCGGTCGAGCGCGCCGCGATAATTGAACTCAGCGGCGAGTCCCCAATCGCGCATCCGCCGTTCGATGTCGCGCAGGTAAGTCTCGTGTTCCGGCGCGAGATAGCCCGCCACTTCGAGCCGCGCGGGCGCGCCGCCCGACCGCTCGCGGAAATTTTTGTAAGCCTCGCACAGAAGGTGCAAGCCCTTCTCCGGAGCGACGCGCGCGAAGTAGCCGACGGTGAACATATCTTCGCCCGTCCGGCGCGTCGCCGCCGTCGCCGCCGCGCCGTCCGGCTCTCCGTAGTCCGCGAGATTGATGCCGAGCGGGACGACGCGCATTTTGCTCGCGGGTATGCGCAGGTGCTCCGACATGAACGCGGCGTAAAACTCGCTGACGGCGACGAAGGAATCAACGTGTTCGACGCTCGCGCGGATCAGTTCGAGCGCGGCGGCGCGATAACTCTCTTCGAGGCCGTCGAGAAACAGGTCTTCGCCTTGCAGCGTGCAGACGACCGGACGCTTGAGAGCTTGTCTGACGGGGCGCGCGAAACCGAGGAGGAGCGAGTTCGGCAGCGTCACCACGTCGGGCGGCTCTTGCTCGCGGAGCCAGTGCGTCATCTTGTCGAACTCTTTGCGCTGGCGTCCGTCTTCGCCGCGCAGCATCGAGACGGTGAGTTCGCCCAGAAGTTTCGGGTTGACCGGGATGCTGCGGCGCGCGGCGAGTTTCAAAGCGGCGGTCGAATCCCACAACTTGTCGATCAGCCACGGCGTCTTGCGAAAGACCGAGGCGTGTTGTTGGAGATAGACGCTGATGCCGCCGAAGAGAACCTTGTCGGGGCGGCTGACGTTCGGCTCGTCCGTGAGGGTCGGCGTGTAGACGGGCAGCAGCGTGACATCGTGCCCCCGCGCGATCAGTTCGGTGGCGAGCGCGTTGTCGCGCAGGCAACTGCCGCAGTACATGTTGGCCGCGCCGGCCGTGAGATAGAGAAGTTTCATGTGCGCGTCGTCGCGACGGCGGCGCGCTGGAAAGCCCTGCGCGCGTAGAGGTGCTCGAACAAATTCCCCTCGTGCGGCTGATCCCAACCGATCCGCGTCGTCGGGATCGCGCCGAGGTTTAAACGATCAACGTGTGGCGACGCTAAAAGTTTCGCGATCAACCCTTCATCGCGCGTAATCGCCGTGACGACGAGGCTCGCGCCGAGCGCATCCGGCAACTCATCCTGCCCGACTTCGACCACGCTCGCGAACGGAAAGAGAAACTCCCGGTTGGCGAGCGCGTGCGACGGCGACGCACAGCGCACGACCGTGGGCAACAGGTAAGCGCAACCCTCCCACACGCGCAGCCGCTCCGCGCCGCGCCGCTCCGCCGTCACGTCGCGCGCGCCCGCCTCCTGCAATCCTTGATCGATCATCTGCGAGATGCGTGCGGCCACGCGCGCGTCGGCAAAGGGCGCGAGTTGCGCCGCCTCGTCGGCGGCCGCGCGCGGGATGATGTCGGCCAGCCTCGCGGCCAACGCCTCCGCGATCTCATCCGCGTGTTTCGACACCCACACGCCCGACGCGTTGACGCACGAACGCCCGCCGTTATCCACAATCGAGGCCGCGATCACGTCGAGGTAATTTTCCCAGTCGTCGATGAGGTCGTCGCCGACGACGACCTTGCTATAGCCCGGCCCGTGAACTTCGACCCGCCCGTCCTCCTGCCATTGCGAGACGGCGGCCACGTCGCCGAAGGCCATGCCGCGCCCCGTGTGCCTGAGAATCTCGGCCGCGCCGCCGTGCCCCGTCGGGTAATAGCCGAACGCCTCGCGCGGCACGCCCGCTTTCATAAACGCCTGCGCGATGCGATAAGGCGTCCAGGGTTCCGCGCCGCCCGGCTTCAACACGAGCGGAATCTTCAATGCCACCGCCGGCACCCAGAGCGAATGCACGCCCGGCGAATTGCTCGGCAGCACCACGCCCAAACTTTGCGCGCGCGGGAAGAAACTCACCGCCCGTCCCTCGATCTCCCCGTAGCCGCGATCCAGAATTTCCAAATCCAGATTGCGCGTTAAGCCCCGCAACACGCTCTCCGTCTCGGCCAGCGCGCCGCGAATCTTCTCCAGATTGCGCCGCGCCATCACGAAGGGCAGCCCCGTCGTCGCCGACACCTGCTCGACGTACCGCTCCGGCGTCTGCCACTCGTCGCCGATGGGCAACTCGTCCCGCGCAAAAATCTCCGCCGCGCGCACCGACATCGCAATCAACTCTTTGACGCTGAACGCCGCCAGAGCCGCGCGCGCGCGCTCCTGCCCGGCGAGGTCGCGGCGGATGAGTCCGGCGTTGGCCTGACTGATCTCGACGAACGGCTCGCGCGTCCGGTGATGCGCCACGCGCACCACGTCCAAACTTTTGTAAGGCTCGCCGTGACGTAAGAGGGGTATGTGCAACATGATTAAATTTGAGCGCGTCGAAGTTTCAATTCCGGCCTTGAAGGCCGGTCGGCGATTTCCACCGGCTGCCCCGCGCGAGAACCGTTAATGAGCGGTTCCCGTCGCTCCTGCCGCCGTAGCGTCTTTCCGCTCACCCGCGACGATCAATTTTCCACTTGAGAAAGAACTCTACATCATCCGCCGCCGCATCGGCTTGACCTCTCACGTAATCGTTCGCCTCTCTCAGAGCCGTCTCGATCAATGGCTTGACTCGTCGCTCGTCGAGCCGCCGGTGAATGCGCGCGAGATGGCCGAAGCCGAGAATTGCATTTCCCCTCACGTTAAAATGTTCATGCTTCGCCAGGCGCAGGCACACGTCTTCCGCCCAACCTGGATCATCGGAATGAAGCGCGGCTGAGATCACAGCCTTCAACAATTCATCCGGGTCATTCCGCGAGATGGCGGCTTCAACCTCAACTTTGCTCCGTGGCGCGACGGTTACGTATTTCATAAAGCGAAAAAGCGTCCGGCGATTCAGTAGACGCCTTCCACCACGTTCGTCTCCAGTTTGGCGAAGGGGCGGACGTTGCGCACGCCGTCCCAGGCGTAGGGCAGGTAGGGCGGTTCGCGTTCGGCCTCGTCGCGTTCGAGGAAGCGCGGCATGAAGAACTCGCGCGTCAGCGTCGTCAAGCAGACGCGCCCGGTTTCGCCGTAGCCGACCAGGCGTTCGGGCGCGGCGGGGTCAACCACTTCGATCATGGCGCGCGGGGCGGGCGGGTAGTAGATGATGGCGTAGTTGTCTGCGGGGAGGCGCGGCTTGCCGACGGCGAGTCCCATCAGGGTATTGCCGTAGGTGGGCGCGAAGTGGATGCCGTCGAGCAGTTCTTCGACGGCGAAGCGGTGAAACTGCGGCGTCATCTCCGTGCCGCCGCAGAAGACCCCGGTGATGCCGAGCTTCCGCAGGGAGACTTTTTCGCAGATGGCTTCGAGCAGTTTCGGCGTCGTGAAGAGGCAGCGAATCCCGTCGTGCGCGCGGAGCAGTGTGAGCGCCTGTTCGACGACGTGTTGCTTGTAGGCTTCGGCCTGCTTCGATTGATTGCTCTTGAGCAGTTTGATCACCCAGCGCGGATCGAGATCGACCATGAAGCAGATGCCGCCGCGATACTGCGCGAGGTGTTCGACGGCGAGGCGCAGGCGACGCGGCCCCGAGGGGCCGACGGCGAGCCAGTCCGCGCCCTTGGGAAAAGCCTCGTCGGGCAGCGTGTGGCTGAAGGCTTCGTAGTCGAGCCGAAAATCTTCGATGTTGATGCGCGACTTGGGCACGCCGGTCGAGCCGCCCGTCTCGAAGACGTAGACGGGGCGGTCGGCGTAGGCGCGCGGCACCCAGCGGCGCACGGGGCCGCCGCGCAGGTGCTCGTCCTGAAAGAACCCGAAGCGCGAGAGGTCTGCGTAAGTCTGAACGTCGCGGCGCGGATTCCAGTCGAGGCGGGCGGCATAGTCGAGCCAGAAGGGGCAGCCGGTCTCCGGGTTGAAGTGCCATTCGATGATCTCGCGCACGTGCGCGTCCAGAGACTCGCGCGCTTGCCTCACCTCCGGCGTCTCAAGTTTGTTCGTTTCGACTTCGGGCATGCGCCCGATTCTACAGACGGCTCGAACGCGAGCGCAAACGCGCACGCTCTTTTTGCGGTTACGAAATTTTGGATGCAACCCCCGTCAAATCACTACACGTTTAGGTGAGGACGACGGCGTGACGCGTGCGGGTTCAGCGAAGAGGGTTGCGCCGAGCAGTCTGAGTTTCATCTCCGTCCACTTCGTGACGAATTACTTGCAGGCGACGGGCGCGCCCGACGCGAGTTTGGAGAGATACACGGGCTGGCTGAAGGAGTCGAGCATGATCTGCGTGTCTCCATCGCCCTGCTTGACCACGACGCGGCGGTTGACGCGCGCGCTGCCGCCCGCCAGCACCTCGGTGGTCACGGGAAACGTCGTCACCACGTCGTTGTTGTAAGAGGCGAGGGTGGCCGTGAAGCCCGGCGAGCCTTCGGGGATCGCCATGATGACGCGCCCCTCCATCGATTTCAGGCGGTAGCGTCCCTGCCGGCGGATCGCGCCCGTGAAGTTGATGTCGGCGTCGGTGGTGGAAGCCTCCACGTCGCCCTCGATGGCGTTGAGCACGATGCCGCCGCGCGCGTTGCTGGCGTCCACGCGTCCACGCACACACTGGATGTCGATGTCGCCGTTGATGGACGTGGCGCGCACGTCGCCGCCCGCGCGGCGGACGATGATCTTGCCGCTCGTCGCAACGATGTAGACGAGACCCCCGACGCCGTCCACGTTGATGTTGCCGGAACGCGCGCGCACTTCGAGCGCGCCGACGCGATTGACGGTGATGTTGTTGCTGGTGCTGCCGCTGGAGATCGAGACGGGGCCGTCGATGTCCGAGATGTTCACGTCGCCGGAGCGCACTTCGATGGCGTCGAGCAAAGCGTAGCGCGGCATCCGCACGTTGAGGCTGATGCTCGCGCCGGAGCTTTGGCCGCCGCCGCTGCCGAAGCCGCCGCCCGCGCCGCCGCCCGACGTGGTGGTGCCGCCGCCGGCGCGCGCCGCGCCTCTCACCGCCGTCGAAGGCTGACGCGGCGCGACCGCCGCGCCGCCGCCCGCCGCGGGAGCTTGGGCGATGCCGGGCACGGGCAGGATGACGACGTTGCCGTCGTTCTCCTCGTCGTCTTGGACGTTGCCTCGCGGCTTAACCTTGACGGGCTTCGCCCTTGAAGCGGGCGGGGGCGGCGTCATGCCCGGCGTCGGCGACGGGGCGGGATAAGCGCGCGGCGCGGGCGCGACATTCGGAAGGTTCGGCGGGATGACGTTCGGGATCGTGTAAATGCGCGGGTCAATGGTGATGCCGGGCATATAGACGTAGGGGAACGGCGCGCGCTGGCCGGGGCGGCCGGGCACGGTGAGCGTGAGCACGCTGCGCGCCGCCGCCGGGTCGGCCGTCATCTCGACCTGCACGGCCTCCGCGCCGCGCTCGCTCGACGCCGTGGCCTCGACCGTGTCGCCGTCCCAACCCGTGATCGTGATGCGCCCGTAGCGGTTGCTGACGGCCACGCGGCTGCCGCGTTCGAGCTTGATCTGCACGCGCCCCGCCTGATTGTTGATCGAGACGGAACTGCCGCTGCCCGGCGCGGGACGGGCGGGCGTCGCCGCCGCCTCCTGTGCGCGCGCGTGCTCGTGCGCGGGCATTGATGCGCCGTGGAGCATGACGAGGGCGACGATTAAAGCTGTCAGAGTTTTCTTGTTCATAACACTTGAGAGCGAAAGATTTTCAAGTTTCGAGGTCGAGAGTTTCGGGTTTCGTTAGTCGAGCGCGGCCATCTCGCGCATCACTTCGACCTTCTTGGCGTAGGCCGAGAGCATGTACTGGACGGCGACCGGATCGTTACGCTGTTGGAGCACGGTGCGGCGCGTCTCGGCGATGGAGCGGTCGATGGTGGCGAGCGTTTCGTCGAAGCGCGCGGCGACTTGCGGGTCGAGCCGCGTGCGTTTGCGGTTCACGTCTTCGGCCAGCATTCGGATCGCCGCCAGATATTTCGCTTCCGCCTCGCGGACGAGTCGCCCGGTGGCGCGTTGCCGCCGGTTGATCTCGTTGTTTTGGCCGGCGTTGTTTTGGCCGGCGGCTAAAATTTGCGCCGCGTCGTTCAACGCCGCGGCCGGTTTGCGTTCCGCCTCACGCCTCGGCGGCGGTTCCGGCTTTCGAGTTTTTTCGCTTTCTTTCCCCGGCTCTTTGATGTCGGCCGTAGCCCCGCCGCGCGTCCCACCGTTTTGCGCCACGGTCTGCGCGTCGCCGGGGGTCGCTTCGGGCGTCGGCTGCCGCACGGCGACGACGACGTGCGACGGTGTGGCCGTGGCCGCGGGCGCGCTCTCGGCAAGGCCGTGCGGCGCGGCGGGCGTCGGGTTCAGGTAGCGCATCACGGTCGCCGTCGCACCGATGGCGATGAGCATCATGGCCGCCGTGAGCGCGGGGCTGAAGCGCGGCGCGACGAGCGCGGCGGCGAGCCACGCGCGGCCTCTCCCGAACAGATTCGTCTCAACCGGCGACTTCCCGCGCGGCTGCCGTTGCTGCGGTTGCTGCTGCTCCGCCGCGATGCGCGCCGCGACGCCGACCCACAACGCTTGCGGCGTCGTATCGAGATCGCGCTCGTAGCTCGCGTAGATCGTCTGCTCGTCGAGCAGTTCGTCATAGGCGAGCGCGCAGGCGCGGCAGGCGGCGAGGTGCGCGCCGACCTCGGCGGCGCGGCGGGCGTCGAGTTCGCCGTCCAAAAATTCTTCGAGCGTGTCGGCGGCGTATTGTTCACACTTCATTGCTTCACCCCCAGGTAAGGACTCATACGACGGCGCATTTCCGTCCTCGCGCGGTGCAGATCGGTCTTCACCTTCGGCACGGAAAAACCCGTGATCTCGGCGATCTCCTCGTAGCTGCGCTGCTGGAAAATTTTCAACGTGAAGACCAGACGCTTATCTTCGTCGAGCGCGCCGAGCGCGTGGCGCACGACGCCGTTCAACTCCTTGTCGAGCAGCGCGCCCGCCGGCGTCGGCCGTTCGTCGCGCAACTCCAGCACCGTCTCGTCGTCGAGATCAACCTTTTTGCTCCGGCTGTGCGCGGAGCGCAGGTGCTCGCGCGCCACGTTCTTGGCGATGCTGAACAGCCACGTCGAGAATTTCGCTTCGTCGCGCAGCGCGTCCAGATATTTGTAGGCGCGCACGAAGGTCTCCTGCGTCAAATCCTCCGCGAGCGCGCGGTCGCCGACCATGTCGTAGACGAATGAGACGACGGGACGCGCCCACCTGTCGAAGATGTGCCGGAAGGCCTCTTGGTCGCCGCGACGCGCCGCGGCGATGACTTGCTCAGGACTATTCATCAAAGGCTTCGCGAGTGCGCCCGGCTGTTCGACCGTCAATGTCCCGCTCAATGCTTTCATAACAGGCTGGTATCGTGCGTCTTCCGGTGTGTTAGTGCGATTCGGGGGCGAAAAGTTTCAGACGCGGCGAGATAAAAGTAAGGCGGGCGGCGGAAAAAGGGAAATTCCGGCGATAAAACGGAGATTCGGAGGGGCGAAAAATTCAACTCCCCGCCCGCCAAGTCCTGCATGACTCGCGGGCGGGGAGTTGAATTTTCCGCCCCTCGCTTTGATCGCTCACGAGCGGCGGCAGTTCGAGACGCGTCTTCAGAGCATTGGATCGAGACGGTAGAAGATGCGCGTGAGGGTCATGCCCTCGAACTCCGCGCCGACGTTTTCCACGAGGATGCCGAAGGAGCTTTCGCCGTTCAAAATCCGGGTGGCGAACGTGGCCTCAAACTCTTTCGTCGCGCCGTCGGGGTAGACGCGCGTGGTCGTCAGGCGCGCGCCCGCGAGGCGAATGTCGCGGAGCGTCGCGCGCCGGTCGCCCTCCCGGCTCGTGATGGAGAGTTGGCCGTCCGCGCCGGTCGCAATCTCTAAGAAGTAGTCGGGCATGATGCCGACGTAGCGACCCGCGTAGTCCGCGATGCGCTGTTTGGCGATTGGCTCGAAGCGTTTCTCTTTCTTCTTGTTCTTCAACTTCTGCCCGCCCGAGACCGGCGCGGCGACAGAGAGCGCGAGCAGAACCAAGACCGCTGCGGCGGCGGCGGCGGTGGCGGCGCGAGTTTTCGTCGGCTTCATGACGGCTTACTCCCTTTCGCTCTTGAGCACTTCCCGGAAAAATTCGAGCGCGCGGGGGTCGCCCGATTCGCCGAGGACGTGGATGGCGCGGCGGCGCACCTGTTGGTTAGTGTGCGTGCGCGCGATCTTGATGAGCAGCGGCACCGACTCTTCCGCCGGGCGTTCGCTGATGGCGTGGACGGCCTGCATCTGCACCTGCGTCTCCGCGCTCGAACTCTCGGCCGTCTCGCGCAGCAGGTCGAGACTGCGCTTGCCCGCGCGCTCGCCGATCAGGTGGATGGCGTGGCGGCGCGTGCCCGGTTCGTTGCCCGTGCGCGCGATCTCCAGAATTTTCCCCCGCGCGCGGGGCGTTTCGATCTCTTTGAGGGCATGGAGCACGGCGCGGCGCACGTCCTGTTCGCGGTCGTTGGCGAAGATGGTCATCAGTTCGTCGATCAACGCGTCGCGCCCGTGGCCGCCGAGCGCGTGGACGGCCGTGCGGCGCGAGTCTTTGTCCGCATCGGTTCCGGCTACCTTCAAGAGGAACGCCGCCGCGCCCTCCCGGTTCTCGTTGTCCGAGACGGCGTGGATGATGCCGCGTTTGACTTCGCGCTGCGCCGGGGTTGACTGCGGCAAGCCCTCGTAGAGACTTTGCAGCGTGGAGAGCGCGACGCGGTCGCGGCTCTCGCCGATGGCGTGCGCGGCCTGCCGGCGCAACTTATCGTCCTCGCCTTCGTTGCGCACGAGGTCGGCGAGGAACTGCGTCTCGCCGCCGATGCGCCCGATCCAGTGGACGGCGGTCGAGCGCACCTTCGGGTGGTTGGAAGCCTTGACGAATCCCTTGAGCATCGCCGCGACGCGCGGGTCGTCGTGCAGCGCGACGGCGAGCGTGGCGTGCTGATTGAGCAACGCCGCGCCCCTGGCCGCCGCCGCCGGTGCGGGCGCGGCTTCGGCGAGGCCGCGCAGGTAAGTCAGGCTCTCCTCGTTGCCCGCGCGGCCGAGCCAGTAGACCGGATAGCCGCTGTATTCGCGCTTGCGGTCGAGGTTGTAAATCTCCATGCGCGTGACGGCGGCCGCGCCCGCTTCGCGCAGGAGAAAGACGGCGAGGTTGCGCGTCTCGACCGTCATGCCGCGCGAAGTGCCGACGAAGACGGTCGTGCCGCCGCTCGTATTCATCGAACCGTGGAACTCGCCGCCGCTCGGATCGACGGCGACGCCCGGTCGCACGTCGAACGAGTAAGCCGACCAGTAAGGCGTGCGCGCCGCGCGAGCGCGACCCGCCGCCGCATCGAGTTTCGCGCGCAAGTCCGCGCCCTCCACCTGAATGAAGTTCACGGTCTGCTGCGCGGCGGCGACGACGCCCGCTGCGGAAGTTTGCGCGGCCGACGCCGACGGGTTGGTGGCGGTTACCGCCGCCGCGTTGCCGGGGTGCGCGCAGGCCGAACCGCCGAGCAGGACGAGGCCGATCAACAGAGAGGCGAATGAGAATGAGCTACGCATGATGATTCCTTTCGAGTGGTCGGTTGTCAGTGGTCAGTGGTCAGTGGTCAGTTGTCAGTGGTCAGTTGTCCGTGGTCGGTTGTCCGTGGTCGGTTGTCCGTGGTCGGTGGTTCAATTCAACCTTTAGGTGTTGCCGTGGCAAATAGAACAACTGACAACTGACGACTGACGACTGACCACTGACGACTCTACGGTTTCAGAATGTCTTCGAGGAAACGCAGGGCTTCCGGGTCGCGGCTCTTGCCGATCTTCCGGATGGCCTGACGGCGCAGGTCGAGCGAGGCGTCGGTGCGCGCCACCTGCATGAGTTTGCGTAAGGCGGCCTTCTGCCCGGAGTCGCCGAGCGCATTGAGCAGGGCGCGTTTGATGTCGAGATTCGGTTCGGCGTCGTAGAGCGAGATGAGCAGTTCGACGGTTTGCGCGCTGTCCCGGCGGTCGCCGAGGCGGCTGATGACGATGCGGCGGAGGTCGGTGGGTTCCGCCGGGTTGCGCGCGATCTCTTGGAGCTTGGTTTTGGCGCGCGGGCTGTCCATGTCGGAGAAGGCGTGCAGGATTTCGCGCTTCACTTCGGGGTCGCGCTCCGTTTGGTAGAGGCGCATCAACTCGTCGAGCATGGCCTCGCTGTTCTTCTCGCCCAGACGGCGCAGCGCGAACTTGCGCAGTTCGACGCTGTCGCCCGTGCGCGCCACCTGAAGCAGTTTCTCCAGCGCGCGCGGGTCGCCGGATTCGGAGAAGGCGTTCATCAGACGCTTGCGAATTTCGACGGTGCGGTCGGCGTCGTAGATGCGGACGAGGTTGTCGAACGCCCCCTCGCGCTCGCCGAGACGGCTGATAGCAATCTTGCGCAGTTCGATCTCCTCGCCGGAATTCTGCGCGATCTGCAAGAGCCTCTCGCCGGCGCGCGCGCCGTCCATTTCGGCGAGGGCATGGAGCGCCTGCCTTTTGACGGCCGGGTCGCGGTCGGCGGCGTAGATGCGCATGAGGTCGTCCAAGACGGCTTCGCCGCCCGCTTTGCCGAGACGGTGGATGGCCGTCCGCCGGAGCTTCGCGTCGGGCTGGTTGCGCGCGATGTCCAGGAGCATGGGGACGGCCAGTCGGCCGCCGTGCGCGCCGAGCAGGGAGACGGCGGATTCTTTCATGCGCCGGCTCGCCGTCGAGGTGGGCTTCAACCAGTCGGCGACGAAGCCGAGCGCGCGTTCGGGGTTCGAGTTGAAGAGGCTCTGCAAGGCGATGAGCTTGAGTTCCTCGTTCTCACGGCCGAGCGCGTCGTCGATGATCTGTGGCTGGCCGAGCGCGGGCGCGAGTTCGGTGAGCATCGCATCGGCCTCTTCGCGCCAGCCAGAGCGTTCGTGTTCTTTGATCAGACGCTTGAGAGCCTTGGCCGCTTCTTTCGTGTGTCCCTGACGCTTGAGCGCGTAGGCATACCAGTAGAGCGCGGCGTCCACGTCCGCGTCGCGCGGGTAGGTATTGACGAAGCCGCGAAACGTCTCGGCCGCCTTCGCCCATTCCTCGTTCTCGATCAGGTCGCGCCCGGCGCGAAACAACTTCATCGCCGGGGTGTTACCCGTCTGCACGAAGCGGTTGAGCTTGGTCAGGTCTTGGTTCGCGCCGTGGGCGACGGGCGCGCGCCAGAGCAGCGGCGCGGCGAAAGCGGCGAAGACGACGGCGAGCGCGAGCGCGGCGGAGGCGATGCCCGTCGTGCGCCGCCTCGTGAGACGAAGCCGTGGCCGCGCGGGTCGGTTGAATGCGTGTGGCATGATGTTGGTTAAAGTCCTCTGTTAATAAGACCGCGCGGAAGCCGATTCGACCGCGCTGATTTGGAGCATGGCGACGAGGTTCTTCCGGCGCATGCGTTCGTTGATCTCTCTCACGTCTGCGGGCGCGGGATGGTCGGGCAGGTTGGCGATGTCGAGCAGGATCGGCTCCAGACTGTCGAGCAGGGATTCGACGGGCTGATTGCCGCGTCTCGCCGCCTCGCGCCGGAGCACGATGTTCTCGTAGAGCAATTTTTTGGAACGCCGTTTCTCATGCGCGAGGTCGAACGAGGCGCGGCGTCCCGCCTCGGCCGGGCGCGCGTTGCGGAACGAGCGCAGGAGCAACTGCGCCTGTTCGACGTGGCGCGCCGTCTTCGATCCGTCCGCCCCGCCCGACGCTTCCGCCGCGCCCGACGCTTCCGCCGCTTCATCCTCACGCTCCGCCAAGGCGTTATCGCCCGCGCCGCCCTCAACGACCCCGGCATCATTGCGCGCCGTCTCCGCGGCGGGCGCGTCCGCTCGCGGCCGGTCGAAATTCGCGCCCGTCCACGACCGCCCCGAAACTCTCGCGCCCGCACGCCCGATGCGCCGGGCATTCGCGGCGGAGAAAGCGCGCTCCATGCCCGCCGCGCGTCTATTCGTCGCCTGAGCGGAGTCTCCGGCCGCCCGCTCTCGAACACGTCCGTCGAGCTTCGCCCCGCCGCCCGGTTTATACACGCTCGCCGTCACGTCAGCCGCCGGGGACGGCGACAGGCCTGGAGTGGCGGCGGGCGAAGCGTTGCGATTGTCGCGGGCGGGCGCGGGCGTCGGCGCGTGCAGCGCGACCTCCGCGGGCGCGCGGCGCGAACTCAGCAAAGAGACGAGGCCGAAGGCGACGCCGACGAAAAGCAACAACATCGCGGCCAACCCGGCGGGCGAGAGCCGCGGCATGCCGAACGCGCCCGCGCTACGAGCGCGTTGACGGAGGCGGGGCGTCGGCTGTGCCGTTACCTTGTCGAGTCCGGTTCCGCCGCCGCCGTCGTCGGCCGCCGTCAGGATGCGTGTGAGCGCGCGCCGGCGCGCAAAGGGGTCGAGCGCGAGCGGGTATGCGGCGAGTTCACGCCGCAGCAGGAGAAAGTCTTCGCGCGCCGATTGACAGTCGCGGCAGAGTTCGAGGTGGCTCGCCATCTCGTGGGCTTCCGCCGGCGGCAGTTCGCCGTCAATCGAGAGCGAGACTTTTTGTGTCCAATCGCATTTCATATTTGTGATCGCTTCGGAGACTTCACCGCCCGGCGCTTTGCCCGGCGGCTTTCCCGCGCGACGGCAGCGCGTGCTGCCGTCTGCCCCAACGCTCCCGCAAGGCCGTGCGCGCGCGGAAGACATCAACTTTGACTTTGCCCTCGGAGACGCCGAGCACTCCCGCGATCTCGCCGTAGCTCAACTCTTCCTGTTCGCGCAGGAGCAAGGCGGCGCGCTGCTGTTCGGGGAGCGTCTTGAGCATGTCGGCCACCAGACTTTTCCGCTCGGCCGTCTCGAATTCCTCTTCCGGCGTCGGCACGTGGGCGCGGAAGGCATCGACCACGCGGCCGAACAGTCGCTGGCGCGTGCTCCTTTTGTTCAACTCGTTGAGAGCGAAGTTGCGCGCCACGCGATAGAGCCAGAAGCGCGCCTCGCCTTCCGGCAAGCTGCGCAGACCTTTATGGTGCAACTGCAAGAAGCTGTCCTGCGCGATCTCCTGCGCGATGCCGCTCGCGCCGCGCCCTCCCAGCAGGCACTCTAGAAAACGGCACAGGCTTGGGTAGAACTCGTGGAACATGATCGCAAACTCGTCTTCTTCGCTCGCCATAGAAACACTGTACGCTCACTAAAACAGGTGGGGGCTGGAAAAGTTACAAATATTTTTCGGGAGCTGAAAAGCATTAGGACAAAACGGACTGTATTTGGGTGTGAACAGGGTAAAACATTCATCTTAAAGGCAGGACAAGTTGATGTGGAGATATTAGCAGGCTTCTCTATTGACATATCGTAACATAAGGGCTACTTTTATTTTTCAGGCAAGCAAGGCCTATGGATTGCTAAACAAAATCTGCTTGAAGGAGAAAGAAATGAGTAAAACTAAAAGGATAGTCCATTGCCGGGGCTGTAACCAGACTTTTGAAAGGATGATCTTTGAGAAAATCCTTACAGCAGCATGCCCACAGTGTCTGCCAATCGCGGCCTTTTTAGAGTGGCTGGGGATGACACCAAAAGAGGCTTTTACGGTAACCTTAGTCGGTGCTGGCATGGCATATCTTTCAAGAGACGAGTAGCATGACCAATAGAACTAAATAGCGAAGCGGCATATCTTGAAACAAATGATATGCCGCTTTCGCGTCTCAGCAACACATTATTAAATCCCCTTATTTTATTTCCGCGTCGGTCGCGGCCTTGAGTTCTTCGAGGAGTCGCGCGGCGGCTCCGGCCTTCGCTTCCCACGCGCGCGCGACGACGGCGAGCGCGGCGGGTTCGAGCCGGTGACGCTGCGCCCAATCATGTGCTTCGCGCGCGAGCCACGTGAGCACGCCGCGCGCGTCCTGCGCGAAGAGGGATTCGAGGACGTACTTGCGTTCTCCGGCGCGCAGGCCGAGTCCGAGCGTGCGCGCGGCGCGGCTCAAATCGGAGCGCACGAGGATCATTCCGCTGCGCGCCGGGCTGAGGAGCGTCTGCAAAAACTCGGCCGTCTCGCCCTCTCGCGGGTCAACGAGTCCGGGGGCTTCGCGCAGGTGCAGCGAAAGTTGTTCGGGCGCGCCCGTCTCGCGCGCTTCCTCCCGCAACGCATCTCGCAGTATCTCGCCCCAACGCCGGTAAAAGGGCGGCGCGATTTGGGTCAGCTTGGAGAGGTAGGCGGGCAGCCAACTGAGCAGGTGCTCCCACAGGTAGGCGGCGCGCGCGCGTCGCCAACCGGCGCGGCGCGCATCCGTGCGTTCGTTCGCTTCGAGTTCGGAGAGGTGCGCGTAGAGGGCGAGCATGACGGAGAGGTGGTCGGGTTCGGCGGGCGGCGCTTGCGCGAGGGCGCGCCAGAAGCCCGCCACGCGGTCGCGCGCTTCGCCGCCGAGCATGCCCTCCGCGCCGAGATAGACGGAGGCGTAGGGGTAGAGTTGGAAGACGAAAAGCTCTGTGTACTCGCTCGCCGCGGGCAGCGCGCCGAGTTCGAGCGCGGCGGCGACGCTCGCCATCCCGGCCGCCGGAGGCTCCGCCAAAAAGGCGAGGGCGCGAAACAGTTCCATCACTCGACGCCCACGAGTTCCGACTTATCCGGCAGACGATAAAATTCCTTCGCCGGTTTGAGCGGGCGCAGCAGCCAGTAGGGGCGGCGCGTGCGGTCGGGTGAAAATTCGTCCGCGCCGCGCGTCCGCGCGATCCATTTGAGATAAACCGCGTGCGCCTTCTCCGTGTCCACCGAGATGTCGCCGTAAGCATCCTCTGCCTCGGCGCGCCTGACGCGCACGGCCTGATGCCAGCAGTGCATCCCCGAAATGGGGTCGGGGTGGACGGGGAAAGTGAGGTTCTGATGCACGCCCACGTCCGTCCACCAGATGCGCTGCGTGTCGGCATCCTCCGACTCGTAAGGCGCGGCGCCGCGCTCGCGCTTCATGTCCCAACGGTCGCCCTCGTGCGCGAGCGAGACGGTCGCCATCAACTGCCGCTGCCCCTGCTCCTTCAACTTCCAACGCCCCATGTGATGACTGCACGCGACGATCCCCGGCTTGATCCCCTCCGTTACCCACGCGCGCACGACGAAGTATCCGATCTCCGTCTCGACGCGCACGAGGTCGCCCGTGCGCACCTGGAGGCGCGCGGCGTGCGACGTGTGTATCCACAAAGGATTCGTGTGCGCGATCTCGTCGAGCCACTTGGAGTTGGCCGAGCGCGTGTGAATTTGCACGGGCAGGCGGAAGGTTGAGATCAGCACGGTCTCGTCGGCCGCGAGGTTGTCGGGGTGGATGTGGCTGCGGATGTAGGTCGGGATGATGTATTCAGGCCAGCCCCAATCGGCGAGCGTGCGCGAATAAAATTCGAGCCGCCCGCTCGGAGTGGGAAAGCCGCGCAGAATTTCGCCGTCAACGCTGACGCCGACGAGCCTGCGCCCTTCCGGGTCGCCGTCCGGACTAGGGAGCGGCACGATGTTGAGCGTCGGCGGCTTCTGCGTGCGCGTGAACACGCGCCCGAAATGATCCGTGCGCGTGTCCTCTAACTCCGCCTCCGGCACGCTCTCCTGATAGATCGCCCCCACCTTCTTCCGCACCTCGAACGAACCGTAGCGGCGCATGAAGGCGAGCGGCGACAACCCCTCCGCCGCCGCGCGTTCCGGCAACCCCGGCACGCTGTTCTCGAACATGTACCCGTAATACTCGTCCACCGTCAGACGCTCGCCCGGCCGGGCTTTGGATTCGACGTACTGCCGTATGCCGAGACTTCCTTCGGGGTCGATGCGCCACGAGAGTTCCAGCCAGAACTCGTTCTCCTCCCACACCTCGCCGGGATTGATCTCGCGCGTATCCGCGATCTCTTCTCCGAGCCGCTCGCGCGCGACGCGCAAGACGGGCTGGCGAAAACCGATCCACTGTGCATCGTGCGTCTCGTAGGAATGTACGTCGTGCCGCTCCGAGGCGTGCCCCATCGGCAGGATGTAGTCGGCGAAGTAGGCCGTCTCGTTCCACGTCGGCGTGAGCGCGACGAAGCAGTTGATCAAACTCTCGTCGTTCAACGCCTCGACCCAACTGAACCCGTCGGGGTTCGTCCACACCGGGTTATAGACGCGCGTGAAATAGACATCCACTTTGCCCCGCCCCTCTTTCAAAAAGTGCGGCAGCAGAAACGACAATTCGTTCATGGCGAGCGGGTATTCGCGCGGCCACGTCAACTCGTTCCAGCGCGGCGGGTGCGGCGGCGAATAGATCGGCTTCGGCACAAACTTGTTCCACGCGTTCGGGAAGACGCCGCCCTCGGTCGCCACCGCGCCGAGGAGCGCGTTCAACATAAACAGCGTGCGCGTCACCTGCCACCCGCCGCTGTTGCCGGCCGACGCCGAACGCCAGTTGTGACTGGAAAACCGCGTCCCCGCCGTCGCCACCACGCGCGCGATCTCTTCGATCACTTTCGCGTCCACGCCCGACTCGCGCGCCGCAAACTCGAAGGTGTATTCCGCGTAGAGTTCTCGCAAGAGCGTCTGAAAATTCTCGAAGTTCGTCACCCGCTCCGGGTACTCGCCCGCCATGAACTCTTCCCAGTTCCACCAACGCCGCACGTAGTCCGCGTTGTAAAGTTCGTGTTGGATCAGGTAATTCGCAATCGAGAGCACGATGGCCGGTTCCGAGCCGGGGTAGGGCGAGACGAAATAGTCGGCGTGCGTCGCCGTGTTGGAGAGGCGCGTGTCGAACACGATGAGCTTCGCGCCGTCGGCCTTCGCCTCGATCACGCGCTGCGCGTGCGGGTTGAAATAGTGTCCGGCTTCGAGGTGCGAACTGATGAGAAAAATAACCTTCGCGTTCGCATGATCCGGACTCGGGCGATCCATGCCCATCCAGTATTGATAACCGGCGCGGCTCGACGACGAGCAGACGTTCGTGTGCGAGTTGTGCCCGTCCACGCCCCACGCGGCGAGGATGCGTTCGGTAAAGCCGTCCTCGCCCGGACGCCCCACGTGATACATCACCTCGTTGTGCCGTTTTTCGACAATCGCTTTCCGAATCCGCGCCGCGATGGCCTCCAGAGCCTCGTCCCAACTCACGCGCTCCCACTTGCCCTCGCCGCGCCGCCCGGCGCGCTTGAGCGGATACAGGATGCGGTCGGGGTCTGTGATCTGGTTCAGCGTCGCAGGCCCTTTCGCGCAGTTGCGCCCGCGCGAGCCGGGGTGTTCGGGGTTCCCCTCGAACTTCTGCACCTGCAAGCTCTCCCGATCCACATAGGCCAGCAACCCGCAGGACGACTCGCAGTTGAAGCACGTCGTCGGCACGAGCATGTAGCGACGCTCCACGCGCCGCGGCCACGCCCGCGAATCCAGTTCCACCCAATCGTCCCAACGCTCCTTCGGCGGAAACGCCGCCAGATGCACCCGGCTCGCCCCCGGATAAAACGTCTCCCCACGCGCCTCCGTCTCCTTGCGCGCCGCGCTCACACGTTTGTTTAGGTTTTTTAAATTCATAAAGACTTAATTATTTTCTCGGCTTCAATGAAGCCATTATGTGTCATCACCGTCAATCCAGCCATACAACCAAAATTTATTATTCGCCAGTCCTCGCACACCTGATAGGCTTATGACTTCTTTAAGGTTGATTTAAGTGTGCCCGGTCAAACGTCCGATTTGATCAGGCCAGCGGGACGGACTGACCCGCCTGCACGTAAGCGTGCTCGAACAGGAGCAGCCCGGCAAGCGCGAGCGGCACGGCGGCTAGTCCCAGCCACGGCGCGAAGACGCCGCCGAGCGAGAGCGCGATGCCCGCGAGGAAATATGCACGGTAGCGTCCGCGCGTCATCTCGCGGACGGCGAGGTGCGCGTGCGCCGTCGGGTGGACGATGGAAACCTCGCCCCAGATGAACAACAGATGGATGAGACTGAGCGCGCCGAGCGACCACAGGAGCGGCGCGACGGCGGACGGATCGAGCCACGCCGCGAACGGCAAAAGCGCGGCCGCGCCCGCGAGCAGCGATTGGACGAAGAGATGCGGCGGCAGCAAGGGGTTCTGCCACATGTCGCGCGCCTTGGCCTGCGCGAAGAGGTAGGCCGTGTAGACGGCCGTCAACGCGGCGAGCGGCAGCCCCGCGATCATCAGGAGGCGTGGCGGCGCGGCGGCTCCGAACAAACTCGCCGTGAAGTGGAGCGCGAGGACGGCCGAGTAGCCCGCGATGATGAACGCGCCGCGCACGAGCCAACTGCGCCATTGCGGGCGCGTGAAGATGAGATAGAAGCGTTCCGGGTGTTCCAAGTCCCAGATGAGCAGCGCGCCCGTGAGCGCGAGGAACGCGCCGGAGACGACGGGCGCGACCCACAGCCAGAGCGGCGAGGCGGAGAAGCCGGCCTGACCGCCGAAGAACGCACCGGAGAAAGTTTCAGCGGAACGAATGAAACCCAGCAAGACGAGCAACGCCGCGACGAGATACGCGCCCGCCGCGATGCCCTTCGTCCACGTGTAGAGACTGACGCGCCAGTCCCAGGGGATGGCGTGCGCGATGTCGTAGGACAGGAGCGCGGCGGCCGAAGTGTTGTTGTGGTAGGGATGGCCGGAAGGAACTAAGTCCGTCCCCGTGCGCTGCTCGCTCCACATGTAGAGTCCGCCTTCGGGACGACGCGCGGCGAGCGGGTCGAGCGTCGCCTGATGCGCGCCCTTGTAGAAGAGTTTCGGCTGCGTCTCCTTTTCGGGGCGACGCACGTTCACGGGATCGCGGTTGACGATGCGCGCGACTTTGGAATCGGGGTCGTGCATGTCGCCGACGAGGATGGCCTCGACCGGGCAGACGACGACGCAGGCGGGTTCGAGTCCCATGTCGATGCGGTGCGCGCAGAAGTTGCACTTCTCGGCCGAGTGGTCTTCGGGGTTGATGAAGATGGCATCGTAGGGGCAGGCGGCCATGCACGCCTTGCAGCCGATGCAGATCGACTTATCGAAATCCACGATGCCGTCGGGGCGTTTGAACATCGCCGTCGTCGGGCAGGCCGTCGCGCAGGGCGCGTGCGTGCACTGGTTGCAGCGCGTCACCTGATGCGCGCGGCGCGTCTGCGGGTATTCGCCCACGTCAACGTGCTTGACGTAAGTGCGCGTCACGGAGAGCGGCACGAGGTTTTCGGACTTGCAGGCGGTCGTGCACGCGTGGCAACCGATGCAGCGCGTCTGGTCGATGACCTTCCCCCAACGAGGCGCGCGCCCTTGCTGTTCAAGCGGCGCGTCCCCGCTCCCGTTCACGGCTGGCTCTTGCATTAACATCTCCGGCAGGATGATTTCCGACGATCTAAACGACAGACTACACCGAAACGCGCCCGGCTGCACAACCGGCCGCGCCGCTCAAACCTCGCCCGCCCAATCCGCGCCCGCGCGCTCCCTCCAGCGCGCCCGAATCGCCTCGAACTCGGCGGCGGCGAGCGCGCCCGCCCGCAGCGTCTCGGCGTTCCGCCGCCAACGCTCCGGCTGCTCCGTCCCGACGATGGCGGTCTGCACGCCGGGCACGCTCAGAGTGAAACGCAGCGCGGTCGAGACGGACGCGG
>DASQNL010000610.1:0-18301 GCA_035644995.1 Pyrinomonadaceae bacterium
TCGGAGCCGCCGGCGAGCATCACGTCGGCGCGGCCGCGGCGCAGCACGTCGAAGGCGTGGGCGATGGCATAGTTGCCCGCCGCGCAGGCCGTCGGGATCATCATGTTGACGCCCGCGAAGCCCAACTCTTCGGCCACGTGCGCCGAGATCAGATGACACGGGTAGCGGCCGATGAACTCGCGGCCGACCTTGTCCAGTTCGTTATTCACGTATGAGTCGTCGAACCGTTCGACCTCGCGCGGCTCGCCGGAAGTCGTCCCAAGCGAGACGCCGACCCGCGGAGGGTCGAGGGAGGCGGCATCGAGCGCGGCGTCGGCCAAAGCCAGCCGCGCGGCGGCGATGGCGAACTGCGAGGCGCGTCCCATTTCGGACGCGTCGAGGTTGACGAGAAACTCCGCCGGGTTAAAACCTTTCACCTCCGTGCCGCGATGGACGCTGTAGCCGCTCGTGTCGAAAGATTCGACCACGGAGACGCCGCTGCGCCCCGCGAGCAGGTTCTCCCAGAACTGCTCGCGCCCGGTGCCGATGGAGGTCACGACCCCGATGCCCGTGATGACGATACGGCTTTGCATAGATTAGGCTGCCGCGATGGCGGGCGCGGACAGATGCCGCTGAACGATCCGCACGGTGTCGCCCACGGTCAGGATGTTCGAGAGTTCGTCGTCGGGAATCTTGACCTGGAATTTGTACTCGGCGTCGACCGCTATTTCGAGGATGGTCAATGAGTCGAGTTGCAGATCGTCCTTGTAGGACGCATTGTCGCCGATGTCGCTCGCATCGAGGTTAGCGATGTTGGCGACCGATTGTTTGACGGCGGCTCTGATCTCGTCGGTATTCATGCGGGGATGTTCCTCCGGTCTCTAGACTGGTTTCACCGTAGCCGGTGGGCGGCGCTGTATCCGGCAGGCAGGGTGCGCGCGGGGCGCGGGACTCTGAAGCCCGCTCGCACGCCTTGACGACTTTTGACGCTTAATTGTTTCTCACGTCGGGGAGGCGGCGTCTATCGGTCATGAGGGAAAAAGGGGTCGGGGAATTCCCCTAGACTTGAGGGGTTCTGCTGAAACCCACGGGCGGGCGGCTCGCGGTCTGCCGCGCCGAGAGCTAGACTTCGCTCAACCAGCCGCGGCGCAGAGCGTAGCGGACGATGTCCGAGCGGCCGTTGAGGTCGAGCTTCTGCATCAGGTTCGTCTTGTGCGTCTCGACCGTTTTAACGCTCAAATTCAGGTGGCCGGCGACTTCCTTGTTGGTGTAACCCCACGCGACGAGGCGCATCACCTCTTCCTCGCGTTCGCTCAACTCGCCGCTCGGAGCGCCGCCCTTCAACTTCTTGCGCCCGACGTAACCGCTGACGATCTTGCCCGCCAGCGTCGGGTCGAGGTAGACGCCCCCGGCGGCGGCCACGCGGATCGCCTTCACCAACTCTTCGGCCGCGGCCTTCTTGAGCACGTAGCCGGACGCTCCCGCTTCGAGCAGTTGACGCAGGTATCCCATGTCGTCGTAGGCCGTCAGCGCCAGCACTTTCGTCTTCCGGCAAGAGTCTTTCATCCGCTCGGTGGCCTTAATTCCGCTCAACTCCGGCATGGAGACATCCATCACCACGACATCGGGCTGGAGTTCGCGCGCCTTCAACAGCACGGCGCGCCCGTTGTCGGCTTCGCCGACGACTTCCATATCCGGCTGCGCGTTGACGAGCGACTTGAGGCCTTCGCGCATCATCACGTGGTCATCGGCCAGGACGATTCGTAGAATACTCACGCGGGAACACCTCCTTTTCCGTGTTTGTGGAGACCGGGATGCGGATGCGAACGGTGGTGCCCCCGCCCGGCGCGGACTCGATGTTGAGCGAGCCGCCGACGAGCGCGACCCGCTCCTGCATTCCCAGCAGGCCGAGGCCGCGACCCGCGCCCCACGAATGCGCCGCGCTCTCCAGGTCGAAGCCTTTGCCGTCGTCTTCGACGATGACGAGGACGTGTTCGCGGCGACGCTCGATGATGACGCTCACGCGGCGGGCTTCGGCGTGCTTGAGCACGTTGGTCAGAGCTTCCTGCACGATGCGGTAGACGGTGGTTTCGATCTCGTGTCCCAGCCGCTCGCGTTTGAGGCCGCCGGAGTGAAAGTCCACCGCGATCCCGCTGCGCTCCGCCCACTTCTCCGTGTAGTTCTGGAGCGCGGTCAGCAGGCCGAGATCGTCGAGCGCGGCGGGGCGCAGCTCCCAGGCGAGATGATGCACCTCATCCACCAACTGCCCGGTCAGTTCCTCCAAACTCCGGAGGTTGAGTCGGGCGGACTCCTGCCCCGCCGCCAGCGGTTGCAGCGTCTTGAGGCGCAGGATGATCGCGCTGAGATATTGCCCCATGTGATCGTGGAGTTCGCGCGAGATGCGCCGACGCTCCTCCTCCTGCGCCGTGACGAGCCGCCTCAGCAGTTGCATGCGCGCGGCCTCGGCCTTCTTGTGTTCGACCACTTCGGCCTGAAGCGTCCGGTTGACTCTCGACAACTCGGCCGTCCGCTCCCCGACCTTGATCTCCAGCCCGGCGTGCGCCTGGCGCAGCGCGCCCTCGGCCTGCCTGCGCTCGGCGTCCACGCGATGGAGCGTCCCGGCGTTGCGGCAGATGAGCGCGCCGAGGATGATGATGCTCGTCAGCACGCAGAGCGACATGCCGAACGCCGTGTCGTAGAGACCGGCGCGCCCCCCGCGCTCGATCAAACCGCCGAGCACGATGGGCACGAGTATGGCCGCCGGCAGGAGGTGGCGCGCCATGTGGCCGCCGGTCGTGTCGCTCATCACGACCGACATCAGCCCGCTCTCCGGCCGGGCGAAAAGAATCCCCAGGCTGAGCAGGATGAAGGTGAGCGTCGTGTGCAAAGCCATGCCCGTGTAGGCGGTGATGCCGTAAAGGAACGAGACGCCGTAGACGTAGCCGACCAACGCCATCAGAGCGATCAGGAAACCGGCGAGGGTCAGGAATTGCGCGAGGCCGTGCGCCCGCCTGCGCGTCGAGGACAGGCACAGCAGGGCTGAGCCGACGAGGAGAAAACTCAAGGCCGTGTGCGGCGACGGCCGTCCGGGGAAAGACGCGCCGCCGCCCTCAAGCCTGCTCTGAAACAACAGCGTGTCTATTCTCAAGTCGAGTCCTGAGAGGTACTCGACGAGCGTCAGCAAGCTCGTCAGCGTCACGACGGCCGCGCACGCGCGCCCGTAGAGGCGCAACCGCCCGGCGAACTGTCCCGCCCGCAACAGCCAGAGCGAGAGACTGGCGAGGATGAAGGCGAGCGCGGTATTCGGAACCATCTGGGGCTGTCCGGGAAGGACGTTTTTGAGCGCGCCGATGTCGAGCATCCAGCCGAACAGCACGAGGCACGGGACGATCAGCCCCAGCGCGATTGCCGCCCGTGGCACCGACGCCGGCGCAACGTTGCGTGAGGCGGGCTGGAGGAGCAGCGGCAGCATCTCGACTCTTTCATTCATGACTTCCATCACCCGAGCGAGCCGGTCGAGTCCTCTGGGGGCGCAGATGTGTGCTTAAACGCGAGTCTGCGGAGGGCTTTGAGTATTGAGGGTTTCCCGCTTGGTTGGAGCCTGAATTTACGTTCCGCGCGCTTTCAAGTGTTCCTTGATCAACGCGTCCAGGTTCTGGTGGTCTGCGCCCGTATGCGAATAGATAACTTTGCCGTCAACCCCGATGACGCAAACCGAGGGCAAGATTGCGACCCCGTATAAGGGAGCGACCTCTTCGCCCTTGAGGAGCAGACCGTAGGTGCAATTCTTCTTCTTCATCACCGCGGTCGGGTCGCCCGTCTCCCACGAACTGAGGCCGAAGACGGCCACGCCCTGATCCTTATATTTCCGGTGCAGCTTCTCCATTCGGGGCATGACCTTCGCGCACGGGGCGCACCACGTCGCCCAGAAGTCGAGCACGACGACACGCCCGCGATACTCGGACAGAGAGTGAGTCCGGCCGTCGGGGTCGCTGAGTTTCCAGTCGGGGGCGAGGTCGCCGACCGCCAGCAACCTCGCCCCATCCTCGGATTTCTCGCCGCCGCCCGCGTTCCCCGGTGAAGGGTGGGCGGCGGCTATCAGGCAACAGAGAGACAATGCGATCCCGGCCACGTTCTTTTTCATCGTCACGCGTCCTAGAACCGGCGCGAGTAGCCGGCGATGATGATGTAGTCGGCGAACGCCGCGTCGCCGTGACGTTTGTCGATCATGTCGGTGATACTCCGGCGGCGGTTGCGCTCCACGGCCACCGGCACCGTCAACGACCACACATCGCGCCCGTTGCGCATCACGTAGTTGACGCCCGGCTCGACCGAGAGAGCGTAGCCCGGCCGCCGGAAGGCGTCGCTCTTGCCGAAGGCGTCTCTCACGGGCACGCCCTCGATGCGACCGCCGAAGCTGCCCGTCAAGCCCCTCACCTTCGGGATGGGGACGATGACGCCCGCGCGCGCCAGGTATTGGTCGGCCACCGACATGATCGCCTCGGAGGCGCGCCCGCGCCCCGTCCGCACGCCGTTGGTGTTGCGCGGATTGAAGAGATAGATGCCGGAGCCGTAGGCCGTAACCGGCCCCAGCCGCTTGTACATGTCGGTGCTGAGTGAAAGCCCCCAACCGCCGTCGCCCAACTGGATCGACTGGTCAACCACCACTTCGCGCAGCCCGGTGGCCGAATCGACGATGTCTCTCACGCCCTCGTTGCCCGTCGGAATTTTGAGGCTGACGCCGAAGGCGATGTTCTGTCTGGGACGGTTTTCGCGCGCCGGGTCGAGCACCCAGATGCGCCCCCCGACGCTCATGTCGCCAGCCCCCACTCCGTGCGAGACGACTTTGGGCGAGGTCTGAACGCCGGCGGCGTTGAACCGTGCCGGATTCACCCTGGTCGCGTGTTGAAACGGGATGCTCACCGACAGGCTGGAGCGCGCCGTGAGGTTATAGGTGAGGCCAACGTCCATCAGATAAACGTCGTTGACGATCTCCGTGCCCTGCTCCTCGCGCTCATGCTGCTCGACGGTTCCGACGAAGTGCCGGTGCGAGCGTTGTTTGCGAAAGCCGACCGAGACTTGCCAGCGTCCGAAGGGGGAGAGACCGTGGGAATCATCCGTCGCACAGGCTGCGCCTAACACGGGCGCGCTTTGGCGTGCGGCGATTCAACCCTGCGCCCAGGCGTGACGCGGGGAGACGAGCAGCAGCAGCAGCAGGACGGCCGCCACGCCGAAAACGTGTGCGCCTTTGAGGGATTGTCGCATCGACTGTCTCCTTAAAGAATCCGGGGAGGGGCGCGGCGTGGGGTCGCGCGTCGTCCCGTCAAAGTAAAGCTGTGGTTCTCAGACCATACGCAGGCCGCGGCGGCGGCGGCCTGCACGAACGCGCTCAACTTCTAATTCGATTTCGTCGAACCGCCGCAGCCAACGTTGCCCGCGCCGCCGCAGCCCGAGGCCAGCCCGCCGGCTTTGCCCGCCGTGCCGTTGAAGTAAGACTGCGTGATAGGCCAGACGTAGTGTGCGACCTTTCGCCCCAAATCCAAGCCCGCGACGTTGTCGGCCTGAATGTGGTAGCCGCCGAGCACGCGCGAGATGCCCGCCATCTCGGCGGTGGCGGTGAAGGTCGGCAGTTTCAGCGTCACGTCGCCGTTCAGCGCGACGCCCGCGTAGGGCTTGCCGTCGCTCGATTGCTTCAACTCGCAGGAGATGCCCGGCTCGGTCAGTTCGCCCGCGTGGCGCACTTCGGTCGCGCCGAAGTAATCGCTGCCGGTGAACAGTTCCAGCACCTTGGCGCTGGCCGCGCTCACCGCGCTGTGGCCGGAGACGTAGCCGGGGAAGGGCGGCGTGATGAACACGTAGGGCGAATAAGGATGCCAGTCCGCGGACTTGAGCGTGGCGAAGCCCTTGCCGGGGCCGCCCCACCCGCGCACTTCCTTGCCCGAATAGTAGTGGCGCACGAGCGTCCACGGGCGCGAACTGTCGTAGTAGCGTTTCGTTTCCCACGCGGCGATGAAAGCGTCCATCGCCACGTTGCCGACGGCGAAGAACAGCTTCACGTCGCGGTCTACGTCGTTCTTGTCGCGGCGCGAGACGGCCTGGGCGAAGCGCAGCCAGTGACCGGATTGCCCGGTGGAGCGGGGGCCGTCGCGCATGAACTCGACCGTCGCCTTCTGCTCCAGCGTCAGGCTGCCGTTCATGGCGACCACCTCTTCCACTTCCTTCTTCAACTGCTCGGAGCCGACTTTCGGCGGCGGCCCCGGCCGGAACTGGTCGCTGCGCGCGAGCGCGAACGTCTTGACGCGATACCAATGCGGCGTGAGAAAGCCGGGCGTCACCTTGCCGCCGTTGCCTTTGCCGTCATCGAAAGCGATGGGCTGCCAGCAGTCGGGGTCGATGATTTTATCCGGCGGATTGATCGGCTTGTAGAACGTGTAGTCGGAGTAGGGCTTGCCGTTCGAGCCGATCTCGTCGCCGCCCTGGTTCGAGCCGTCGCGGCGGCGGTATTCGATGACGGCGGCGGCGGCCGTGTTGCCGATGCCCTGCGGCGTCGAGACATCGGTGGATTTGTCGTTCGGGTCGAAGCCGTACTTGCGCATCTGCTCGGACAACCACTGCTCGTCTTCGGGGAAGAGGTAGAGCAGGGCGCGGTAGTTGGCGTAGGCGATGGCTTTCTTCTTGTTGGCCTCGGTGCGTTCGGCGACGGGGCGGCGCAGCGTGCCGCCGAGTTGCGTCCCGACCGCCTTTTCGTCGTAGGCCGCCCAGGCGTCGTACATGGCGGTCACGATGATGCCAAGCATGCGGGAGCCGACGGTGGGGCGGGGACCGTTGCGTTCGTGCTCGCGCGCGGTGGCTTCGAGGGCGATGTCGAGACATTCGTAGGCGGAGGATTTAACGTGCTCCTGCGACGCGGGCGACGCCGCCGCCGGTTGCGCTTGCCCGGCGACAGCCGAGCCGGCGCACAGTGAGAGAACGGCGCACATAGAGCGGAGGATGCGCAGCCACGCATGGGGCTGTAGACGACTTCTCATAAACATATCTCACTTTCTCTGGAACTACGGCAGGTTCGCTGCTCATGACAGCCCCGGAACCTCACTCATGCGTATGCGAGATGAGGCGGTCTCCGTTGGCGGGGTCAGTTGTCAGGCGAGAGGGGCATTTCGCGTCGCGGCGGCATTGCTGTCTGCGCCCCTTCGGGCGGCGCAGAACAGGCCGCGCCCGTTACCTGCCGGTTCGATCTATAGAGTTGCTAATTGGACTTCCAATGGTGAAGAGTTCCGACGTTGAGAACCGGCATTCGTGGACTTGCAGAAGCAACCGTCATACCAATGCGCCCGCGCCGTATTTTCGGAATCGCGCCGGAGCAAGTATGTCGTTCCCAGCCTACCGGCTATTCGTAAGTTGGAACAGAACCGCGGAAATCAATGAAACTGCACCTAAGCTGTTTTTGTCCTAGTGCGGGCGACCTGATAGCCTAGCGGCGACAGGGTACGGCAAGACTCCTCTCCGGGGCAAGACTTTTGTAGACCGGAACCGCGCCTCTCCGAACAGATGACGTTTGCTTTCTGTTCACACCCCGTTTGAGAGACGACGCAGCCGCGCCCCGCGCATTATAAAGTTTCGTAACGCGCGGGCGTCCGGCTCAATCGCTCGCGGCGTCGGAAGTTTTAGCACCGGGCGAGCAGCGTCGATATTTCTTTCATTCTCTCGCGGCAGACCTTATAGAAGGTCTGCGTGTCGTTCCCGCTCCGCGCAATAACGAAGCCCCTGTCAACCAGCTCGGCGAGCGCTTCCCCGACGACGGCGAGGAGCGGCTTCACGGTCTGCTCCGCCAGCCACCATTCCGAAATTCCTTCCAGAGTATCTTGTGCGTCGGGGTTTTTGGAGAGGTAAGTCAAGATGTCGTAAGCGAGCGGCGGCATCGCGTCGGACAGGCACTTTGCTTCGGGGGCGTCAAGCATCGCGCGCGCTGACTGCAAGCGTCGCGCCACACGCACAAACGCTTGGTTTTACGCGCGTGCGGCGAGTGAAACTATGCTGTCGGCAACCGCGCCGGGCGATGGAGTGCGGGTAAAGTTCGCCTTTAGAGCGGATCGAGATAGGTTGAATTCAGCCTACGGGAGACAGGCAAACGTCCATCCTTCAAGAGACGTGATGTTTGATGTCGTTCACGTCTATCTGATGCTTGCGGATCAATTCCCAAAACGCCCGCCGGCTCTTTTGCGCCGCGCGCGCCGCCCTGCTGATGTTGCCGTGACTGAGCAGCAACGCCCGCTCGATGTAGTCTTTCTCAAACTCGGCGATGATCTTATTCTTCGCCCCCTGAAACGACTCCGGGAGCGTCGCGGCGGCGGGGCGCGGCGTCAAGGGGATGTCCACGTCTCCGACGACGGGCTGCGTGGAGAGCACGACCGCCCGCACCACGACGTGCTCCAACTCACGGACGTTGCCCGGCCACTCGTGTGAGACGATCAGCCGGACGGCTTCCGGAGAAAAGTCGGTCACCTCTTTATCGAACTCGGCGGAGTATTTCGCTAAGAAATGGCGTGCGAGCGGCAGGATGTCCCGCCGCCGCTCGCGCAGGGGCGGCAAAACGATGGGGATGACGTTCAGACGATAGTAGAGGTCTTGGCGCAGCTTGCCCGCCTTGACGGCCTCGGCGGGGTCGGTATTCGTCGCCGCGATGATCCGCACGTTCGCCTTGCAAGTTTTGGTCGAGCCGAGCGGGCGATATTCTCTCTCCTGGAGGAAACGCAGGAGTTTGACCTGCGACAGCAGTGGCAGACAGTCGATCTCGTCGAGGAACAGCGTGCCTTCGTCGGCCTCCTGAATCAATCCGACCCGCGAGTCCTTCGCGTTGGTGTACGCGCCGCGCTCGTGCCCGAACAATTCGTTTTCCACCAACTCGGTGGGGATGGCTCCGCAGTTGATGGGAATGAAAGGCTTATTCGCGCGCGCGCTGAGGTAGTGAATCGCGCGGGCGCAGACCTCCTTGCCCGTGCCCGTCTCGCCGGAGATGAGGACGCTCACCTGACACTTAGCCAGCAGCGGTATTTTGTCGATCTCTTTGAGGAAGGCCGGACTTTCGCCCACGACGAGTTTCGTCCCGAGTTTCTCTCTGAGCAACTGCATCCGTCGCTCGTCGGGCGAAGCCTGTCCCAGTATTTGATGAACGCGCGGGAGCACCTCGTCGGCCTTCAAGGTGGCGGGGATGAAATCCGTCGCGCCGCGGCTGAGCCACTCGGACATCTCGTTCGCCCCGGTCACGACGATCACGGGAACGGCCAAGTGATCACGCCTGATGGCCTGAAGCAGCGCGCGGGTTTGCCGGAGCAGGCTCTCGCCAGGGATGAGGAAAACCACGTCCGGCCGGAAAGACGAAATGACCTCCAAAAGTTCGCCGTGGTCGAACGCCTCACCGTCTCCCGCGACCACTTCCCGCCTGAGTTCGAGACTGTCGCGGCTGAAGCACGACTCAAGAATTGCACCGAGCGCGCTACTTGAGCCGGCCGCCGGATTTAAGTCGATCAATAATATTTTTGCCGGTCTCACGGGTCGCACTCCCTTTTGAACCGGTGCTGCCCCCCAACCGGAGAGCACGGCACTATGCTGCGTAAAATGACGAACGTTCGCGCCGGCCGCACGGCTTGCCGGGTTCAAGCATCCTGCGGCGACGATTCACCGAATGAACATGAGACTATCCGATGCTCTCGCCGCGCGTAACCCCTCCTTGATAATGAGCCTCGAAGTTGTAGCCCAACCGCCGAAGCCGCCGACGACGTATGAGGCATCGGCGCATCGTCTTAGTCCGAGTAACCTTGCGGAAACTCCGCGAGCCTATGCCGGAAGCACCGGAGTCTCTTCCTTCTCTACCTGTCACGTCGCATTATCGGAATCCTTCTCCAAAGAGTTCCGGCGCGAGGTTTACCCAGGGCACGAAGTCGGATGCGTATCAACGCGTCACACAGTCGCCCGCCTTGATAAGACGCTTATTTTAAGTTTAGAAATTTCCTGCTAGCGCGCTCGGGGACACATATGGCAAGTGTGAGAAGTCTGATCAAGCGGCGGCGATCATGCGTAGACCTCTAGCAGAGGCAGGGATTATATCCGGCGACCGATTTAAGTCAAGCGGTTTCTCGCCCGGCGTCGCGTTGAGACGGCGGGTGACGTGAGCGTTACATAGTGTGGACGCGGGCTGTCCGTAGAGATCGAATCATCTCCGCCTCTTAAGTTCCTGCCGCCGCCTTTGCCGACGAGCCTCGCCCACTCTCCCCTGTCGCTCTCCGCTCCAATTTAAGATTCAACCTGTCCCAACGCCTCGTCAATGTAGATGCACCAGACGTGCAGCAGCATCAGGTGAACTTCCTGCACGTGCGCCGTCCGGTCGCTCGGCACGGCGAGCACATGGTCGGCCGCGCCGCCCTCAAGTCCCGCCGCCCCGACGATGGCGACCGTCACCGCGCCGCGTCTTTGCGCCTCAGCAAGTCCGCGCCTCACGTTCTCCGAACGCCCGCTCGTCGTGAAGCCGAAGGCCACGTCGCCCGGTTCGGCGAGGGCGCGCACCTGTCGCTCGAAGAGAACGTCGTAGCCGAAGTCGTTGGCGATGCAAGTCACCGTGCCCGCGTCGCTCGCGAGCGCGATGGCGGGGAAGGGCTGGCGGGTGGCGTTGAAGCGGCCGAGCAGTTCGCCGACGAAATGACTCGCCTGCGCCGCGCTGCCGCCGTTGCCGAAAGCGATCACCTTGCGTCCCGCGCCGAGCGCGCGGATGAGCGCGCGGGCGACCTCTTCGGCCGGTTCCGCCAGTTGCGCGACGCTCTCTTCGATCACGCGTTGATGCGAAGCGAAATGCTCCGCGATGCGACCCGATTTCATCTCCATCCGCGCTTTCTCACTTACTTGAAATCCAGTCTCCGCCGGTTTCTCTTGCCGCCGGCCGCTCGAGGACTGTGTTAATGAACTGTTGATTAAGAGCCGGTGGGAATGTGCTTGTCTCGGCACAATATACCAGAGCCGCGCGCCGCACAAACCACGAAAAGCGTTTGGCTGAGCCCCCGCCGGAACCCGGCCGCCCCTGGCGCGCCGCGCGCCTGCTCTATTTCTTCCACAGCGCGATGTCTTCGAGCAGCTTGATGTACACGCCGCCGACCGAGCGGCCTGAGACACGCGCTGCTTGCCGTCGAGCATGCCGTACCAGTCGGCGAGCGGCACGCGGTCGGGCGTCTCGTTGACGAATCGCTCTCAGGGCACGCCGCACGGAGAGTCGGCGGGCGGCGGGTGTGGTTGGCGGCGGTCGCTAACCCGTGTTGCGCAGCCCCGCCGAGATGCCGTTGATGGTCGCGGCGAGCGCGTAGTTCAACTCTTCGCTCTCCTCGCCGCCGCGCTTGCGGCGCAGCAGTTCGATCTGAATCAAACTCATCGGATCGACGTAAGGATTGCGCAGACGAATCGAACGGGTGAGGACGGGGTTGTTCTCCAGCAACTCTCTCTGGCCGGTGATGAGCAGGATCATCTCGCGCGTGCGCTCGAACTCCGCCGCGATCATCCGCCACACGCGCTCTCTCAACGCTTCGTCCCCGACCAGCAAACTGTAGCGGCGCGCAATCGAGAGGTCGGCTTTCGCCAGCCCGTTTTCGACGTTGCTGATGAGGTCGTGAAAGAGCGGAAACTTTCGCATCATCGTGCGGAGCAAATCCTCGCCCTCGTCGTGCGCCAGACGGTAGCGCGCGAGCGCGTGGCCGACGCCGAACCACGCGGGCAACACGTGGCGACTCTGCATCCAGCCGAAGACCCACGGGATCGCGCGCAATGAAGCGATCTCTTGCCGCGGGTCGCTCGTGGCCTTTCCTTCCGCCGCGCGGCGGCTGGGACGCGAGCCGCTCTTTGCCAGTTCGAATTCCCGCACCGGGGTCGCCTCTTGAAAGTAGCGCAGCGTCTCCGCGCTTTCCACCACCGACGCGCGGTAAAAGGCGAACGCCTCGGCCGACATCTCTTCCATCGCCGCCGCCCACTCCGCTGCGACGGGGAAAGCCCACGGGCGCGCGAGGGCATCGAGCGAGGCGGCGACCATCAGTTCGAAACTGCGTTCGGCGAGCACGGCGTCGGCGTATTTGAAGTTCAAGACTTCGCCCTGCTCCGTGATTCTGATCTTGCCGGTGAAGGCTCCGGGCGGCTGGGCGGCGATGGCGCGGTGCGTGGGGCCGCCGCCGCGCCCGACCGTGCCGCCGCGCCCGTGAAAGAGACTGAGCCGCACGCCGCACTCGCGCGCCACGCGATGCAATTCGTCGTGCGCTTTGTAAATTTCCCAGGTGCTCGTGAGCATCCCGCCGTCTTTGTTCGAGTCGGAATAGCCGAGCATGATCTCCTGCGCGCGTCCCCAGGAATCGAGGTAAGGCGCGTAGAGAGCGGAAGTCCAGAGACGGCGGCAAACTTCCGGCGCGCCTCGTAAGTCCTCGATTGACTCGAAGAGGGGCACGGGCATCACGCCCGGATCACCTCGCTCGCTCGCGGCCGTCGCCTGCACGCCGCAGAGTTCCATGAGCCACAGGAGCGACAGCACATCCTCTCCGGTCGCCGCGCCGCTGATGACGTAGGCGCGAACGGCCTGCGGCGAAAACGTGCGCTTCAATTCCGCCACCTCGCGCAGGCTATCGAGGAGCGCGGCCGTCTCCGTCGAAACGGGGGGAATGCTGGCGGGCGAGTTGTCGCCGGCGGGCGCGTTCGCCGACGCCGGAGGGTCGAACCGCAGGCCGCCCGCGAGTTCTCGCACGGCGCGGGCGTGGACGCGCGCGTGCTGCCGGATGTCGAGCGTGTGGAGATGAAAGCCGAACGTCCCGGCCTGACGCAGGAGCGGGTCGAGCAGCCCTTCGGCCAACTCCCCGCCCGCATGCTCGACGAGACTGTCGCGCACGATTGTCAGGTCTTCGATGAAAGCCGCGGCCTCCGCGTAACCGTCAACCCCGGCCGGGGCTTCGCGCGTCGAGCGCAGGCGATGGAGCACGTGGGCGAGAAAACGCCGGTAGATTTCGGCGGGCGGGTGGCTGCCGACTTCCGCCTGCGCCCCGGCCAGCGTCTCGCCGTAACTTTCAAACTTCGCTTGCAGACGCGTCGAGACTTCGACTTGATGCGTCGAGAGACTGAGTTGTTCCTGCAAGTGATCGAGGGCGGCGAGGTAGTAGTCGAGAATCGTGTGGCGGGCGAGCCGGAGAGCCTCGCGGGTCGTGGCGGCGGTGACGTAAGGATTGCCGTCGCGGTCGCCGCCGATCCAGGAAGCAAAACCGATCACGCACGGCAGGGCGTGCGGCTCAAGGCGGGCGTCGTACACCTGCGCGAAACCGCTCGCCATCTCCGCGTAGAGATCGGGCAGGGTGCGAATCAACACCGAAGGGTAATAATCGAGACCCATCGTGATCTCGTCGGCGACGGTGGGTTGGCGACGGCGGATGTCGTCGGTTTGCCAGAGCGCGATGATCTCGCGCTCGATGGTTTCCTGCGCGGCGGCGGCCTCCGCATCCGGGAGCGGCAGGCGGCTCAGGCGTTCGAGTTGATCGGCGATGCGGCGACGTTTGAAGAGAATCGTCCGGCGCGCCACCTCCGTCGGGTGCGCGGTGAAGACGGGCGTGACGGTGATGCGGCGCAACGCTTCGAGCGCGTCTTGCCAACCGATGCCCGCCTCGCGCAGACGCTCCAGCGTGCCGCGAAACGTGCCGGGCAGAGCCGGAAGGTTCGCGGCCAGCGTGCGCGCGCGCCGACGCTGCTTGCGGTGATTGGTTTCGGCGAGGTTGGTGAGTTCGAAGTAGATGGCGAAGGCTTTGGTCAGTTGGTACGCCTCGACGACGTTCAAGCCTGTGACGACCTCTTCGGCGCGCGCCATCGGATCAACTTCGGCGGGCGATGCTTCCGGCGGCGCATCAGTCGGCGCGGCCGCCGCGAGTTCGGCCTTCGCGCCGCGATGTTCGCCCGTCAAACTGCGCAGCAACTCGACGCTGTTGTAGAGTTCTTCGCCGACCTGCCGTTTGAGCGTCCGGCCGAGCAGGAGTCCGAGCGAGCGCACGTCGCGCCGCAGGGGAAGCTCCTTCACGGCCGAGTCGCCGCTCGTCAACTCGGCCAGCCGCGCCGCCTGATCCTCCGCTTGCCACAATGAATTCGCCACTGTTCGCACCCGCCCCGCCGTCGTTTGATTTTCGCCTGTACTAATGGATGTCGTGTGCGCGCAGACAAGTTATCGCCGTTGCTCACCAGCAGTTCTCGAATCAGATGGCGATAAACATCAGGCGACCCCGTCATCAGATGTTTATCGCCTCGCCGATCTCATTGATGGTCGCGATCTCGCTGCCGCTGATTTGCTCGCCCCCGAAGCCGAAGAGTCCGCCTTCTTTAGCCGCCGCCGCGACTTTTTCGGCCACCACTAAGACCCACCGCTTGTACTCATACGCCTCTTCGACGCTGACTTTCGTCTCAAGGGCGGCGGACGCAGCCCGGCACGCGTCGAGCGCGCGGCCTCTGACATCGTCGAGTGATAGTTTCTCGGTCTGGCCGCTTTTGCCGTCATCGGCATTGGCGTAAATGTCGGCGATGACGGCCGCGAGCACGGAATCTTTCGCCGCCCGGCCTTCGCCTTCGATGATGCCTTCGGCGACCGCCCCCATCTCCCGCACGAACTCTTCCTGCTTGCTGGGGGCGGCTCCGGCCACCGCATAGGCCGCCAGCATCGGCGCTTTGAGCAAACTCTTCCACTCGTCGGGCGTAAATTTGTCTTTGACGCTCATCTACGCAATCTCCCTCCTCGCTATCGTCGCACCCTTCGTCTATCTATCAATGGCGCATTTCGGCCATTCTATCATGGCCTGCCGGAGGACACCGGCGGGAAAAGGAAGTGGCACGCATTCTGCTACCACGCTTGCCGCCGAGTATTTTTCGCATCGAAACCGCACATTAACGAGATGCTCTTGCGAGCACATGAACACACACTGATGAGTAAATAAAGCGTCCTGCTTCCGGCGGGAGAGATGGCTGTGACCGGACATCCGGCGTCTCTGCGACGAAGGTATTTCGCGGCCGTTACTCAGAGTCTTACATAACTATGACAATCGGGGCGGCGGAATTCCTCCCCTCAGCACATCAAAATACAGACACGACAGAGTTCAAGGGCGAGAGGGTCGAATGCGCAACGAAAAGATCACGAATATCCAAAGCAGAACCGGCATCAATTGGGCGACCTCCATCACGATGGTCGTTTTTCACATCGGCGCGGTGGCCGCGCTATTCATGTTCACCTGGCAGGCGTTGGTCGTAAGTTTGTTACTCTGGTGGGTGGCGGGAAGCCTCGGCGTCGGCATGGGCTATCACCGGCTGCTGACGCACCGCGGCTTTAAAACGCCGAGAGCGGTTGAATATTTTCTCACCTTCTGCGGCCTGCTGGCTCTCGAATCCGGGCCTATCGCGTGGGTCGTCACGCATCGCATCCACCACGCGCACACGGACGCGCCGGGCGATCCGCATACGCCGCGCGACGGTAGCTGGTGGGCGCACATGGGCTGGATTCTGAAGGGCACGGCGCAGCGGTACGACGACTCGGTGCGGGCGCGCTACGCCCCCGATTTGATGAAAGACCCCGTGCATCGCTGGTTCGAGAAATACTATTACGTGCCTCTCATCGTGCTCGGCGGCGCGCTCCTCGCGCTGGGCGGCTGGCCGATGCTGTTCTGGGGCATCTTCCTGCGCGTGACCTTCAATTTCCACACGACGTGGCTCGTCAACTCGGCGACGCACCTGTGGGGCACGCGCCGTTTCGAGACGACGGATGATTCGCGCAACAGTTGGTGGGTGGCGTTGCTGACGTGGGGCGAAGGGTGGCACAACAATCACCACGCGCACCCGTCGGCCGCCAAACACGGACTCGCCTGGTATGAAATTGACGTGAACTGGGCGGGCATCCGCACGCTCCAGTGGCTTGGGCTGGCGAAGGACATCAAGTTAATCGACATCTCCGGTAAAGCGAAAGAAGCGAGCGCGCCGAAAGCGGAACTCGAAGCGGCGGCTTAAGTTCGCACCGCTAAAACCGACGATATAACGTCGCCGGTAAAAGCCACAACTTCTGTTTCCCGGCTGATTGGCGGGAACTTGAAGTTTCTGAATATTCGGGGCGGTGAGTATTTATTGAGGCGCGCGGCGGAGACGCGGCGCGGTAACGTAAAAGTAAACCGCGATGAGGCTCAGCCCGCGCGCAGCCGCCCGGCGAGGTTTGCCACGACCGCCACGAGTTCCGCCGGCTCAATCGGCTTGGGCACATGCAATTGGAAACCGGCCAGAAGCACCTTGGTGCGGTCTTCCGCCCTGACGTATGCGGTGATGGCGGCGGCCGGAATTTGCCCGCCCTGCTCCACCGGTAAAGCCCTCACTTTGGCGATCAGTGAATAGCCGTCGTCTTCCGGCATCCCCAGATCGCTGATTAGAACGTCGGGTTGAAACTGAACCAGCGACTCCAACGCCTCGGACGCCGACCCGGCGGTGATAACTTCTATTTCACAATGTTCGAGCACCGCCCGCAGCATGTCGCGCGTGTCCGCCTCGTCTTCGACGACCAGCACTCGTAAGCCCTGGAGAGAAGACGGGCACTCGATCCTGATATGAGGGTTGACGGAGTGGAGTAGTCGTTCAGCCCGCTCCGGCTCTCCCTTGACAGCGACCGTGGGCAGGCTCACCACAAAAGTTGACCCCTTCCCTTCACCCTCGCTCTCAGCCCTCACAGTCCCGGCGTGCAGGTCGACCAGTTGGCGGACGATGGACAATCCCAGCCCCATCCCCCCGTGAACTCTGTTGGTGCTCGGATCGGCCTGACGGAAGCGGTCGAATATGTGCGGCAGAAATTCCGGGCTGACCCCGATCCCGGAATCCTCGACGGTGACCTCCGCGCGAGACCCGACGCTTTCCAATCTCACTATTATTTGCCCGCCCCTGGGTGTGAACTTGATGGCGTTCGTAATCAGGTTCCAGACCACCTGTTGGAGACGGGTCGGGTCTCCGTTGATCGGGCGGACTTGTTGGTTGAGCGCGGAGGTGAGCGTGATGCCCTTCGCCTCCGCCGCGGGACGTGTCGCCTCAAGGGCGGCTTCGACGATAGCGGGGAGTTCGACCGCGCGCAGGTCGAGCCGCAGCTTGCCGCTGATGATGCGGGAAACATCCAGCAGGTCGCTGATCAACTGGTTCTGCGCTTGCGCGTTCCGGTGAATCGTTTCGAGGGCGCGGTTATGCGCCTCACTGCCGAGGCTGCCGGTCAGCAGCATGTCCGACCAGCCGAGGATCGCCGTCAGGGGCGTGCGCAGTTCGTGCGAGACGGTGGCGAGAAACTCGTCCTTGAGGTGGTTGGCCTCTTCCGCCTCTTCGCGCGCGGCCTTCTCTCGCGCCAACGCCTGTGTGCGGGCGGCGACCTGCTCTTGCAGTTCCGCCTCGCGGGCGACGCGCTCGGTGACATCCTCGATGATGGTCACGGTGCCGATGACGCGTCCGCCGTCATCGACCAGCGGCGAGATGCGTGCCGTCTGCTGCATCTCCGTAAAGCCGCTCAGACCGGCGTCCGTCGGCAGCGGCAACAGGTAACTGTGGAGTCGCTGTGAAAGTATCCGCGTCTGCCCTTCCAGAACCCACTTGTAGTGGCGATCCATACGTCTCTTCTCCAACTCCGTATAGACCTCCAGAAGATTTCGGCCGAGCACATCCGCCTCGCTCAGTTCGCTGTGATCTTCCAGCCAACGATTCCAGGCGCGAATGTTCAATTCGGCGTCCGTGATCAATATGCCGTGCCCCGCGAGGTCGTTCATCCAACGCAGCAGAGCCGTGTCGAACAGGTTCTCTTGTTTCGGGTCAGTTTGTGTCATGGATTCAACTTCCGGCGCTTCAAGTCGGAACCGATGCTTTAGGCTTGTCCCTGCCGTTCTTCCCAGGCGTCAACCTCCTGAATCAGCCGGTCGAGAGAGGTGACGCTCAAGACCATCACGAGGAACCCCCGCACCGCGCTGTCGCGTATCTGGAAGGCCGTGTAGATCACCAGGGCATACTGCTGCTCAACCTTGCCCAGCGTGAGAGATTCGAGCAACTCATCGAGCGTCTCCAGATGAAGGCGCGGAACCGAGAAGGAGACGTGCACATCCAGGAGGTTGCCGAACATGCCCAGACACGCGTTCAGCAGAATGTTTCCCACCTCGGTCAGCACTTCTCGCGCCGACTCGTCGAGCCGCCGCGACGGCGACTGCTCATCCGTCAGCAGATCGGTCAGTTGCAACGCGCCGTCGTGATTGAGTAAAAGCAGGGCGTCGCCGGCCACCGGCCC
>DASQNL010000611.1:0-5216 GCA_035644995.1 Pyrinomonadaceae bacterium
CGTTATCCGACGCGGCCGGCGCGGTGAAACTCGGCCACCCGCACCCCGAATCGAACTTGGCTTCGGAACTGAACAACTCGCTGCCGCAAGCGGCGCACTTGTAGGTTCCCGCATCCTTCGCGTCGTGATATTCGCCGGTGAAGGCGCGCTCCGTCCCCTTTTGCCGCGCGACGCGATACTGTTCGGGCGTCAGCGTCGCCCGCCACTCCTCTTCGGTCTTGAAAACTTTTTTCGTCACGATTCGATCCTTCTTCAATCAATTCAAGAGCGGTGGCGCGGCGCAGGCGTTCAGGCGCGGGACGCGCCCGCCACGAATTTCAACGCCACGCCGTTCATACAATAGCGGAGTCCGGTCGGGTCTGGGCCGTCGTCGAAGACGTGGCCGAGGTGCGAGTCGCAGCGGCCACAGAGGACTTCCGTGCGCGTCATGCCGCCGTCGTCGTCCCGTTCCTCGCGCACGTTTCGTTTGGCGATGGGCGACCAGAAACTCGGCCAGCCCGTGTTGGATTCATACTTCGTTCTCGAACTGAACAGGGGCAGCGCGCAAGCGGCGCAGGCGTAGATGCCTTTCGCCTTGTGCTTCAACAGCGGACTCGAACCCGGAGCTTCCGTCCCCTTCTCCCGCATAACGTGATACTGCTCCGGCGTCAGCGTGCGCTTCCACTCTTCATCCGTCTTCGACAGTTTTTTGAAATTGGCCGCGCCCTTCGCGCCGCCCTGCGCAGCCCTCTGCGCCAACGCTTCGGCGAGCGGCAGTTTAAAGAGCACGGCGGCCGCTCCGAGAGTCGCACCGGATTTGATAAAATAACGTCTATTCATTCACACACCTCTTTGTTCAATCTCTCTCTATTTACGTAATGAACGGTGCATTGGATTGAGCTTGAAAGTATTGTAGCGTGTTTGCGACCATCGCAATATTTTAGCCGAAGTATTTTAACCGACCGGCCATGCATATTCTATCCATCGAATCGCTCAGCAAGAACTACGGGCTGAGGCCGCTTTTCCAAAACGTCACGCTCGGCTTCGACTCGCAAGACCGCATCGGCGTGGTCGGCGCGAACGGTTCGGGCAAAACGACGCTGCTGCGTCTCATCGCGGGCGCGGAGCAGCCGGATACCGGCCGGGTCGTCTTCGCCGAAGGTGTCTCGCTCGGCTACCTGCCGCAGAACCCGCCCTACGACCCGCGGCAAACCGTGCTCGACGCCGTCTTCGCGGCCAGCGACTCCCGGACGAAACTACTGCTCGATTACGAGCGCGCCTGTCAGGCGTTAGCCTCCGGCGACGGGGGCGACGAGCGGCGTCTGAATCGCGTCTCGGAGTTGGCGCACGAGTTGGAGGCTTCGGGCGCGTGGGAGTTGGAGACGAACGCGCGCGCCGTCCTCTCCCGCCTCGGCATTCAAGACACGACCGCCCTCATGGGCACGCTCTCCGGCGGGCAGCGCAAACGCGTCGCGCTCGCCCACGCTCTCATCTCCAATCCGCAACTTCTCATCCTCGACGAACCGACCAACCATCTCGACGCCGAAACCATCACCTGGCTCGAAGCCTATCTCACACGCTATCGCGGCGCGCTGCTGCTCGTCACCCACGACCGCTATTTCCTCGACCGCGTGACCGGGCGCATTCTCGAAATCGACCGCGGCGCGGTGCAAGCCTTCGACGGCAACTACGCCTACTATCTCGAACGGAAAGAGGAACAGGAACTCGCCCGCGCCGCCGAGGGGCAGAAGCGCGAGATGCTCATCCGGCGCGAATTGGCGTGGCTGCGTCGCGGCGCGAAGGCGCGCACGCGCAAGTCCAAAGCGCGCATCGACCGCGCCGAGAGTTTGATGGCGCAACCGAAGGACGCGGCGCGCGCCGAACTCGACATCTCCGTCTCCTCCAGCCGCATCGGCAAGAAGATTTTAGAGCTGCGCGACATCGCCAAGGCTTACGACGGGCGCGCGCTCATCGAAAACTTCAACTACATTCTGAAACCCGGCGACCGCATCGGCATCATCGGGCCGAACGGCGCGGGCAAGACCACCCTGCTTGAGATCATCACCGGCCGCGCGCAGCCCGACCGCGGCTCGCTCGAAGTCGGCCAAACCGTCCGCTTCGGCTACTACGATCAGGAGAACCGCGCGCTCGACGAAGGGGAGCGCGTCATAGACTACATTCGCCAGGTTGCCGAACGCGTCGAAACCGCTGACGGCTCCGTGATCACCGCCGGGCAAATGCTGGAAAAATTTCTTTTCAACGGCGCGATGCAATACGCGCCCATCGGGAAATTGTCCGGCGGCGAACGGCGGCGGCTCTATCTCCTGCGCGTGCTGATGAGCGCGCCGAACGTGCTCCTGCTGGACGAGCCGACCAACGACCTCGACATTCAAACTATGGTCACGCTCGAAGACTATCTCGACGCCTTCAGCGGCTGCTTGATCGTCGTCAGTCACGACCGCTATTTTCTCGACCGCACGGTCGAGCACATATTCCGCTTCGAGGCGGGTGGCGAGGTGCGCGAGTATCCCGGCAACTACACAGCTTTTCTGGAAGCGCGACAGCGGCAGGAACAAGCGGCGACGGCATCATCCGGCGCGCTCGCCACGCCCGCGCGGCCGGTTAAGAAGGAGAGCGCGGCTGCCGCCTCGTCCACGACGAACAGTCAACGCAAGCTCACTTTCAAAGAGCAGCGGGAGTTGCAGGAGTTGGAGGCGCGCATTCAAGCGACCGAACTGCGGCAAGGCGAACTTGAAATCCAACTCGCCGCCAACTCAAGCGACGCGCACCTCGTTCATCAACTCTTCGTGGAACGCGAAACCCTCGCCGCCCAACTCGCACGCGACCTCGAACGCTGGACTGAACTCGCGGAACTCGCTTAAGCGCGGCGAAGCTGTACGTTCAGCCCGGCTTCACAAGAGATTTGTGCCTGGCTGTCGTCGTCAAGTGTCGGCGGGCGTTGACCCCGGCGTCGGAAGACTGCTATAGACAAGGCGTTCGGCACAAAGGACGGATGGGTGCGCGCGCGGCAAACGGTACGCACGCATCTTTAACGGAAAGCAAATCCGCTTCACGATTCCGATATGCGAGCGTCATCTTGAAACTTCTCAAAAATTTACCCCTCGCTTTCCTCGCCTGTGTTTTCCTTCAACTCACCTGGCCGCCCGCCACAGTAGTCGCACAAAAAAAGACGGCCGACCGCCCCGGCGGTAACGCTCAACTCGCCAACGCCGCCAGAGATCACGAAATAGCGTCGCAGTTCGCGCCCGTCTTTCATCAGTCGCTCGGCGACCAGCGACGGCACGACTACATCACCAATTTCGATTTCGATGGCGACTGGCGCGGCGACAACAATTGGGACAACGCCGACAACACGCGCTACCCCCTGCGGGCTTACGTCTATTACGCCGTCAGCGAAACGCCGACCCACTTCTTCATTCATTACGCCGTCTTCCACCCGCGCGATTACAAGGGCAGCGGGACGGGCGGGCGCATCCTCAGCGAGATCATACGCGAGGGCGTGCGGCATGGCGGGCGTTACGATCCGACCGGGCTGTCGGGCGATGCCGTGCTGGCTCACGAAAACGACATGGAGGGTTGTCTCGTCGTGGCGGCGAAAGCCGGGGCTGAGTTGCGCGAGGCGCGCGTCGTGTTCGTCGAGACGATGGCTCACGACCGCTTCCTGAAATACGTGCCCGACGCCGCCGCAGGCGACAAGCGCGCGTTCGATGAGGTTAGGCTGGATGCGGGGCGGCCTGAGTTGTACGTGGAAGCCAAAGGGCACGGGGTGCTGGCCTTTGACGGGGGGGAGAAACAGAGGCAGTCGAACGGGAAGCTCGTCTATAAATTCACGGGGCGGGCGGACGACCCGGAAAAATCCGCTTCCGCTTCGGCTGAAATCGGCTACGCGCTCTTGCCTCTCTCCACGACGCTCTGGCCGCGTGCGCGCGGCGGCGTCAATCAAACCTTCGGCACGACCTACCACTATGGCGCGCGTTCTTTCAGCACGGCTCATAATCCGGCGCGGCGCATGAATGTGAACCTCGGCGCGTTGGGCGCGACGTTTCGCGGCAACAAGGGCGCGCCGAACGCGGCGCGGCCGCCGTGGGGCTGGTTTGACAGGGGTGACAGGGGTGGGGCGCGCGGCGAATGGTTCTTCGACCCGGCCGTCACCGTCAAGCGACACTTCAAACCGGGCGGCGACTTCTCAGTCGCCTACACGCACGCGCCTTTTCTCGGCGTCAGCCGCAAATTGTGATTGGCGGGTGTTGGGCGCGACCGCACGTGAGCGCGTTGAAAATGGATATTGAAGTACGAAACTATGTAGCCGGTGCGGGAAAGTTTTTTACGGGCGGCCGCCTCCGGTGTTGCTATAATCGAGCATCCTGAAAGTCGAGTTTTAAGTAAGGAGCGTTCCCCATGAAGAGTTTGAATCTCAAGGTCGTGTCGGGTTGGTTTTTATTGGCGTTGTGTCTGTGCGTCGAAACGGCGGGGCAGACCGCCGCCGCGAAGGGCGGCAACTGGCCTCAGTGGCGCGGCCCGAATCGAGACGGCATCTCCAAAGAGACGGGGCTGCTCAAGCAGTGGCCTGCCGAAGGCCCGCCGCTCGTCTGGAAGGCGACCGGCGCGGGGCGCGGCTACTCTTCGCTCGCCGTCGCCGACAATCGCCTGTACACGCTCGGACTGCGCGGCGACCGCGAGTTTATCGTCGCTTTCGACGTGGCGACCGGCAAGGAACTCTGGGCGAAGCCGCACGGCGCGGCCTTTCGCAACGACCGCGGCGACGGCCCGCGCGGCACGCCCACGGTCGAAGGCGAACGGCTCTACGCGCTCGGCGGCAACGGCGACCTGTCGTGCCTTGAGACGCGCACGGGTCGAAGCGTCTGGACGATGAACGTGCTGTCGAAGTTCGGCGGCTCGAACATCACCTGGGGTATCAGCGAATCGCCGCTCATCGTCGGCGACAAGGTGCTGGTCAACGCGGGCGGCGAAAACGCCTCCATCGTCGCGCTCAACAAGCGCGACGGCTCGCTCATCTGGAAAAGCCAGAGCGACGGGGCGGGCTATTCGTCGGCCATCATGATGGAGGCGGGCGGCACGCCGCAAGTCGTCTTCTTCACCTCGCGCCGCGCCGTCGGATTAGCCCTCAACGACGGCAAACTCCTGTGGGAATACTCGCGCGCCGCCAACCGCACGGCCAACGCGGCCACGCCCGTCGTGCGCGGCAACCGCGTCTT
>DASQNL010000612.1:0-15802 GCA_035644995.1 Pyrinomonadaceae bacterium
ATAGGCCTCGCCGCCGTCGCCTCCCTCCTCCGCGGTCGAACCGGAGAGGACGAAAGAGCCTGCGTCGAGCTTCGCTTGGGAGATGGGCGGGCAGTCTAAAGCGGCGACCCTGTCGAGCAAACCCCAACGGGCGAGGCGCGCGACGCCCGGCTGATGTATGTAGTGCGTGGACATCGTATCGCTCGGAAAGGCCGCGCGGTCTAGGAGCAGCACCTTGTACCCTTTGCGCGCGAGCAGCATCGCCGTCGGCGAACCGGCGCAGCGTGCCCCCACGATGATTGCGTCAAAGCCCATGCGATACCTTAAGCCGACCTGCGCGTCCGTGGGCGCGACAGGATGTCGGCCATTTGCGATTGGTGGCGTTGCTCGTGCGCCGACATGAAGCGCAGCAGGCCGGGCGCGTCGTAGCTTCCCAAGAGAGGATGCTGAATAAACATCTCCGCGTAGTCGAGATCGGGGTTGGCGCGCAAGAGTTCCTCGGTCTCTCTGAACGAAGCGATCAGGTCGCCGCGAAGTTGCGCGGCCGACCGTCCGGAGCGCGGGGCGGCCTGATCCGGGTTCTGAAAAGGCACCAGCCGGTTGCGCGTCAGGTAACTGCGCAGACGGTCGGGCACGAACGCGTTCATGATCGCGAGCGGCGCTTGCAGCAACGGGAGAACGGAGCGCGGCAGGTAGGCGACGGAGACGTTGACATCCGAGAAGTTCAGCCTCAGTTCCGGCCTGCGCCCGCTGCGCTTGAGTTCTATCAGGCGGGCGAGATGATCGCGGTTGAGCCGTTCGGCCAATAATACGTGATCCAGCACTTCGCCGACCGACCAGCCGCCGCGTCCGGGCGCGCGGTCGAACTCGCGCTGCGTGAGCCGGTCGGCGAGCGCGAGCGTGCGCTCGCGCGTCGCGCGTAATTCCGCGAGCGCATCTTCGAGCCTGTCTGAGCGTGAGTCGGTCATCGCGGCTAAGGTCAAGGTCTAGGGCATGGCGTCCTTGATGTTCGTCGGCTTCGTGTTGACGTTCGAGACCCGGCCGGAGTCCACCTGGATGCCGACGTAAGCGCGCGTGGGCGAGGCGGAGAACTGCGCCGAGGCCTGCACCAGCGTATCCACGCCGTCTTTGCTCCAGACGCCGAAACAGGTAAACGAAATTGTGTCGCAATCGCCCTCTGCCCCGGAGGCGGACGAGCGGCCTGCACCCTGCGAGTTGCCGAAGCCCACCCACGCGAGGCTGTGCATGCGAAACGCGCCTTGCTGGCTGTGGTTCTCATACTCGAACACGGCCGCTTCCCGCGCCCCGTCGCCGGGGATGGCATAGCGATAGGAGAAACGCTCGCCCGTCGAAGAGACCACATCGCTCGCCTCGCCCCGCTCGACGCCGCGCCCCGCACGCTCGTCCTGCAAGGCGTGCAGCCAGAGGAACGGGTCGAGCCGCGAGTTCGCGCCGACGGGAAAGCCGGTCGTCAGGTTGGGCGTCGGGAAGAAGAAGCCCTCCGGGTAGGGGATGAACACGCCGCCCTGAAAACGGAAGACCGCGCCGCCGCCGCCCGCGCCCCGCTCCAACGCCGCCGGGCCGCGGAAGAAGAAGGAATCTTTGGGCGTGCGCGGCTCGACTCGCAGCAGCGCGAAGATCAAGTCCTGGTTGATGAAGCCGCGATGCAGCAGTTCGTTGATGAACCTGCCCGTGCGGAGATCGACCGCGCCGACCGAAATATCGAACGGGTCGTCGATGATCGCCAGATCGTCGAGCGAATAAGTGCGCAACGGGAAGCGCAGGAACTCGTCGAAGCCGACGGGGCCGGGATAGAGACGACCGGGGAAGGCATCGACGATGGGCGACGCCGAGAGTTCCGCCATCACGCCGCCGGGCACGACGCACGAGACGGCGACGGGCACGGAGTTGCCGGAGCGCGAGCCGAACTGCAAGAGGACGCGACCGAGCAGGTGCGAGCGTCCCGTGGCTTGCCCGCCGAGTTGCGGCGCGTCGAGCGTGAAGGCGTCGCCGAAGCTGCTGTTGTGCGAAAAGAGCGTGAGTTCCTGAATCGTGTTGAAAGAGATGTCGGGACATTCGCCGCCGCGCGCCGGTTCCTTCGTGCTCAGATGCAGGTGCGGGTGCATGACGGTGCCGCTGGCCGGGACGGAGGCGAATTGCCCCGAAGGGCCGACGAAGTTGAGCGGCCAGACGATGCCCGCCCCAAGCGGCGCGTAGGTCGAACCGTAGAAGGTGAAATCCAGAAAGCCGTCGGGACGCTGCTCGAAGCGCGCCCACGCCGAACCGTACTGCCCCGGAAAGGTGATCGGCACGCGGGGAAAGGTCGGGTTGATGCCGACGAGGGCGAACAGCGCGGTGCTGCTGTAACCGGCGTAGAATTTCAGATCGGAAACCTCGCCGGTCGCGAGGTTCAGGTTGCCCGATGAGACGAGGTCTGGCACTTCGTCAACGCGCGCCTGCCGGAACCACATCTTGAAGAACTGCGGCGTGGAGAGGACGGCGTCGTCGCCGACCAGCCCGCCGGGCAGCGAGACCTCGAAGCGCGTGACGTTGTTCACCGGCTCGCTGAACCTCAGATGAAGGTTGCCGCTCAGGTGGCTGTCCACCAACGCCAGCCCGCCGAACAGCCAACTGCCGCAAGTTCCCCACTGAACGCCGCGCGCGTCGCGGCAGTTGACCGCGCCGATGCCGTCGCCGAAGTAGCTGGCGGCCTTGCTGAGCGGCAGCATCTGTTCAAGGTTGGGAGGGAGGCGGAGCATCGCCGGGGCTTCGCCCTGCGGCTGTCCGAGTTCTTCCCAACCCGAAGGCTGCTGTTCGACCGAACCGGAATCAGCGGCCGAAGAATTGCCGAACGCAACCTCGTCCGCAGCCGCGTCGGAGGGGACGGGTTGCGGGCGCGGCAGATCGTCCAGCGTCCAGCACGCCCCGGCGGCGCGGCGGTAGGCCACGACCGGGTCGCTCTGGCTCACCTCCCAGATGTCGGTCGGCGGGAAATCCGCCCCGTAGTTGACGTTCAAATAGTCCAGCAGTTCGTTGGCGATGAGCGCGTGGCCGGTCGCGCCGGGGTAGTAGCCGTTGAGCGAGTAGAAGCCGCCCAGATAATCGGCCGTCATCAGCCGCGAGCCGGTGTGATAGCCTTCGGACTTGACGCGGCGGAAGAGAGCCTGTAGGTCGTAGACGAGCGCGCCGTGCTCGCGCGCGACGGAGGCGATGGCGGAGTTCAACTCCGCGACGCGGTCGCTGATCCGGCGGGCGACTTCCGCTTTCACGGTCGCGTTCTCCGGCAGCGAGCCGACGGACTGGCCGAAGAGTTGAAAGCCGATCTCGTTGAGGCCGGGCACGGTGACGAGGTCGTCGCCGCCGAGGCCGTAGAGGTTGAGCAGGACGGCGGGTTCGACCATGAGGGTCTGCGCCGCCTCGTCGAGCGTCGAGAAGTAGGCGGTGTCGCACGGGTCGGGGATGTTGAGCGCGATGACCTGCGCGCCCGTCCCGCAGAGCGAGGCGAGGAGTTGCGCGTAGTCCGAGCGAAAGGAGTCGGTGTCGGGCAGCCGTTCGGCGTCGCCGCTCGTGGCGGCGGCGAGGGCTTCCTGATAGCCGAGTTCGACGAGGGCGAAGGTGGGGCAGCAGCCGAGCGCGTATTCGAGTTGGGTCGGCCGTCCTTCCTCGCCGCGCGCGATATGGAGCACGCCGAGGAAGAGGTTGAGCGCGGTCAGCTTGTGGCTGTCGCGGCGAATGAGCGGTTCGGAGGGGCGCAGGTTGAGCGCGTCGGTCAGCCTGAAACCGGGGACGGAGAGATTATGCACGCGCGCGGGCGGGATGCGGTCGAAGACGGTGGTTTGCAGCGGCTGCGGAACGAGCACGGGCAACCTGGCGAAGCCGACCGGGTAGCCGATCCCCGGCGGTTGAATCAAAGGCTGCCGGAACTCGGTCTGCATCTGGCGCGCCATCTGCGCCGGGAAGCTCTCGCGCTGCGTGTCTTCGTTCAGGGTGAAATCGCCCATCCCGGCGGCCAGCCCCTCGCCAAGCACGACGAAGGAGGCCGTCTCAAGTCGCCCGCTCTCGACCCTGTAGGCGGGCGTCGAAGAATCGCGGCGCGGCGACGCCCCGGCGGCGGTGTCTGAGCGCGACGCGCCGGCCGACGATTGACCGGCGGAGCGAGCGGGCTGTTGCTCCCGCTCCCGCGCGCCCCGTGTCGCCTGCCTGCCGCGAAACGGTGAGAAGTTTCCGCACAGCATGTCCACCATTCCTCTCTGAGTCTGATCGCCGACCCGGAAGAAGTTTCTGACGGGTTCGTCCAACCGGGATTCGACGGCGCGCGCCACCGAGTTGAAAGAGGAGGTGGTGGTTCCCGGCGCGAGCACGCCGCCGAACTGCTTGAGGCCGAAGAGAGATGTCGCCCACGAGAAGCTGAACAATGATTTAACGAGTTCGCGCGCTCCTCCCGCGCGAGACCCCGACGCCCTCTCATCTCTTTGTCGCATAATCATTCGAGGTCTCCGGTCGCCGACCTCGCCTCCGCATCGCGTGGTTGACTTCGGCCGCAGGCCGTCAACTCCGCAGAATTTAAAAAAGTTTCCGCCCTCTCCGCTTCAGGCGTGCGCCGGTTGCGGCACGAACGAGGCGTGGAAGCCGAGGTGAATCGGCGCGTCGAGCCGGAGCGTCGCCAACGGCCCCGCCGCCACGTCGAAAGCGTCGAAGATGACGAACGCGCTCTCCTCGCGCGCGGCGTCGAACAACTGGCAGACGACGACCCCGCGCTCGCCCTCCGGTTCGCCGATGAAGATCGGTTCGCCGCCGAGATAATGAAAGGGCGGAGTTTGATAAACGTCCGTTGCGCCCGGCGAAGCCCAACTGGCGTGGACGAGTTGGTCGAAGAACTTGCGGCCGCGACGGCCGGTGGCGGAGATGCCGAGCATCCAGAAGTCTTCGTAAGGCAGCGCGGCGCGGCGCGGGTCGAGCGAAGGGAAATCCGGCGCGAGGCGATATTCGATCTCGCGCCGCTCGATCAACTCGCCTTCGGCCGGGCGCAGCACGTAGCGGACGGGGTTGCCCTCGCACACGTCGGTGAAGAGGTCGGGCACGATCTGATACTGGTCGTAGATGGGACGTTCGAGTTCGAGCACGTCCACGTTGAGCAGGCCGTCTTCCTCGAAGCAGTTAATCAGGTGCAGGCAGGCGCGCGCGCCGACGGGAACGCGGATCGGTTCCGCCGCCGGCTCGTGCGGGACGATGAGCAGATTGCTGCCGCGCCCCGGCTCCCAGCACAGCGAGTCCATCAGCGTGCGGCCTTCGACCACGAGCGACTTCATCTCCAGCACGTAAGGGCTGAGGTAGAAGACCGAGTAGTTTCGGCTCAGGGCGAAGTCGTGGAGCGAGCACGAGTAGTCGAGCGGGACGCGGCGGCGATGCAGCAGGCTGCCCGCCCCGTCGAAGCGATAGAGGTTCAAGAGCGGCTTGGTCGGCGAAAAAGAGATGCCGAAGTTGAACATCTCGCCCGTCGCGCCGTCGAACTTCGGGTGGGCGGCGAAAGGACTCACATCGTTGAGCGCGCCGCCGAAGTTGAATTCGCCGCGCGTCTCAAGCGTGTGCGGGTCGAGTTCGATGGGCAAGCCCTGCTCTCCGAAGGCGAGCACCCTGCCCGCATAAGGATAGACGCTCACGTTGAGCGGCGACTCAAGCATGATCTTCCGCTTCAACAAATCGGACTCGAAGGCCGTGCCGAAGGTGCGGAAGACGGGGCGGCCGGCCTCCGCCTCGACCGTGAGCTTCTCGCTCCGCACGAAGCGGCTCGTGAAGCGCACGCCGCCCCCTTCCTCGAAACGCAGCGAGCAGACCATCCCGTCGCCGTCGAGCCAGTGGCGATAGCTGAAGCCCCCGTGCGAGAACCGCGCGGGGCCGTTCAGGTAGTACGTCCCGCGCACGAAGTCCGGCACTTCGCCCTCGACGCGGCGGATGTGGTAAGAACCCTCCTCCGGCGTGGCGGCGAAGGCTCGCTCGATCAGCGGGGCGTAATCTTCTTTCATATCGCCACTTCCTGTTCGGCGAGCGAGGCGGCGGCGGCGGCGTCTTCCGCCGGGGGCGGGTGCAGCCCCGTCTCAGTCGCGGCCGGGTTGAAGCGTTGGAGCGAGCGCGGGTCGAAAGACCACTCGTACAGTTCGCCGTCGCCTTCGCACGCCGCGTAACGCTCGCATATCTGCTCCGGGTCGAAGGTGAAGCGGTCGAGTTCGATGCCCTCGACGAAGGTGCGATTGGTCAGCGCGCGCTCGTCGCCGACCACCGACGCGCTGATGTGCGCCACGAAGAAGCGCGCCATCTCCTTGAGGTTGGAGAGTTGTTCGTCGAGGACGAGCCGGGCTTCTTCGACCGAGACGCCGACCCGGTAGAAAGTCTTCTCGGCCTCGAAGAGTGCGGCCATCTCCATGAAGTCGTTGTGGATAGTTTCGCGCGGCGCGGGGCGCGCGCTTTTCTTCCACTGGAAGAACGCGCTGATGAACGTTTGCAGGTTCCGGTTGATGGGGCCGAGCTGCGAGAAGCGGTTGATGAAGGCGGCGAGAAATCGCCGGTCGGTGAACAGGTCGTTGATGAAGGGAAAGACGTAGAAAGCGAAGTAAATCGCCAGCTCCCACGAATACTTCATCGTGAAGGCTTCCTGGTCGCCGAGCACGTCGTAGCTGACGGCGTAGGTCGGGACGTAAGCCTCGTAGACCGCCTTCATGAGTTGCTCGTAGAGACGGCACTTGTCGGCCAACTCGCTGTCGTCTTCGGTCTGGACGGCGTCGGTGATGAAGGTGTTGTAGAGCGCGATGAGGTCGCCGCCGGGACTGTAGAGAGGGTCGGTGAAGCGGCCTGCTTCGCCCGCGATAGCCCAGCGCGCGGGGCTGATGGTCTGCGCGCAGTCGTGCGCGAAATCCTTGATCGCCGAGTGATGGAGCACGCGGCGGTGGGGCAGGTCGCGGGCGAAAAGCGGGAACTCCTCGCACACCCACTCGATGAGCTTCTCAATCGTCAGGACGCGCGCGCGCGGGAAGGTCTGGTTGTCATAGACGAGGCCGAGGCTGGTCTTGCCGTGGAGCGGGATCGTCCAGAACCAGAGACCCTCGGCGCAGAAGTGGTTCGTCGCCTGCCATGCCGGGGTGTGACCAAGCTCGGCGCGGTCGGGGCGGAGGCGAATCTGCTGCGGCGAGAGATTGGTGAGCTTCTCGATGTCCACCAGCCCCTCGACCCAGAAGAAATGCGTGCCGTGGCGAATCTTGCCCTCGCGCGTCATCCCCAGTTTGCGGGCGAGAAACTTTCCGCGCCCCGACGTGTCCACGACCCAGCGCGCGCTGCCGCGCACCTCGCCGCCGTCGCCGCCCTTAAAGCTGAACGAGTGACGGCCGCCGTCTTCCGAGAGCGTCACGTCGAGGTCGGTCATTGGCGCGTGGAACGTGAAGTTCGGGTTCTCAAGGTTGACGCGCAGCATCTCGCCCTCAAACTTGTTGCGGTCGAGCTGATAGGTGTTGATGTTCGAGAGCTTGCGGATGTACGACTGGCTGTAGTGCTCGTAGCAGTCGTTCGGACGACCCTCGGTTTTCCAGTAGAAGCGGAGGTTGTATTTCAGGAAGTGCTCTTGCATGAGGTGTTCTTCGAGGTCGAGCACCCTCGCGTAGTAGTAGGCCGAGAGTTGCACGGTCGCCTCGCCGACCTTCTGCTTCGGCGGCGGGAACTCGCTGCGCCTGTCCACCAGCAGAATCTTCTGATCGGTGTTAAGCAGGAGTTGCCGCGCCAGCGACAGCCCGGCCAATCCCGCGCCGATAATCAACACATCGTATCGCCCCTCAGTTTGCATTGCGTGTCTGTCTCCTCGGTTATCGTCTGCCGGCCTCTTATTGTTCGTATTCGTACTGGTCGTCGGCATGCTTTCCCGACGCGCTCCCTCTTTCCCTCTCGCTTACCCTCCACTTGGGCGTCGCCCTGGGATTCGGCGACGGGGTATCGGGGAAGATGCAATGGCTTTCCTCGCAATCGTGATCGAGCGCATCGCGGTAGCCGCGTTCGATCAGGCTGGTGACGGCCTCCAGGCCGAAGTCCAGCATCCCCAGCATGCCGCCCAAATCTTCGTGCGGGTGATAGCGGTGGATCGTCAGTTTCTCGTAGTGCCGTCCTTTGCGCATGCGCTTCTCGATGGCCGCGGCCACGCGGGTGAAGGACGCGATCTCTTTGCCCGACAACTCGTCGGCTCCCTCGTTCGCCGCCCGTTCGAGGGTGTGCAGCCCCTGGTTGATCCAGGCGGCGGTGTCGATGTCTTCGTTGATCTTGGTGGCGAGCATGATGGTGTAGACGCGGTCGAAAGTGTCGATGGTGCTCATCAATCGGTGCAGCGGGATATTGGCGACATCCGGGTCGAGGTAGATGACGTGCAGCGTGGTCGCGCCGGCCGTGATCGCGCAACTGAGCGGCGTGTTCATCACCGCCCCGCCGTCCACGAAAGGCACGCCGTTGATCTCCACTGAGGGGAAGATGCCGGGGATCGCCGCCGAGGCCATAATCATCCGGTGACCCCATTGCCCCGCGATGTCGTGATTCGTGAAGACCTGAATGCCGCCCGTCTCCCAGTTCGTCGCCACGATCCGCAACTCTTTGTCCGACTCGCAGATGGCCTCAAGCGGGATCACCCTCTCCAGCAGTTCGCTCAAAGGCTCGACGGAGATGAGCGCGCTGAAGTCCACGAATTGCAGCGCGCGGCCGGAGAGCGGGCCTTCGGTGAGCAGGAAGTTGACGCCGCGCTGGAACAGGCTCCGCGAATAGAAAGCGAGATCGTTGCCGAGGTCGGCGAAGGGGGCGGCCGCGTTGGCGAAGCACTGCGGGTCGAGGTATCGCAGCGGGTTGCCGCGAAAGCGAAAGACGCCGTTGCCGCACCGCTGGCCGTTGTCGGACATGTTGTTGACCCAGAGGCTCTCCAGCCGTTCGACCGTCGGCGCGCAATGCGTGCCCGGCTCCGTCGTCATCACCGCGGCGTTGAACGCGCCCACGGAGGTGCCGGTGAAGATGCGGGGGTTGATGGGGACATAGTCGCTGCCCGGCGACTCGCCGGTGAACAGAGCCTTCATCACACCGACCTCGTAAGCTCCGTATGCGCCGCCGCCGGACAGGATCACGGCCGTCTTTTTTTCCAGTTCCGACCTCATTTGTTTCGTCCCGCGATGACCGACTCAGGCAACCCGGCCGTGTCGAGCCAGTCGGGGATGCGACGCCACGTCAGCAACGCGCCGACGAGCATCTGGTAGTGCTGCATGAAGTGCTGCACCAGAAAGTTCTTCTCCAACTGCTCGCGCGAGATGCACAGCGTATCGGCGGCCAGCCCGCCCGTCAGTTGATTCGCCAGCGAGACGTATGCGCTGACGGGGTCGAAGCTGCCGAGCCGCAGGGGTTGGCGTTCTAACGCCCGCCTGACCGGCGCGAAGAAACGCGAGGTCAGGCCGAGGGACATGAGGTCGGCCACCCGGAAGCCCCAATCGACCGGGTCAATCGTCAGGTTCACGATGCGGTCGGGGCGATTGACGACGAAGATCAGGCGCGCACGCACGTCGCCGCTCGCCAGCACGTGGAAATGGATCAGTTCGATGGCGGCATCGAACTCGCCCGGCCCGTAGGCCAGCATGCCTTCCGAGACGTTCCTGATGAAGGCATAGCCGAAGCCGTACCTGCCGAGCACGTCCGGCTCCGGGTCGTCCTCGTTGAGCACGAACTCCGGACTGACGACGAGGTAGCTCTCCTCTTGCAGCGGGACGACCACCCTGGCCTGATCGGAGCCGGGCAGCCTGAAGCTCATGTTGAAGTTGAAGATGCGCACCTTGAGGACGATCCACTCGTACCTCTCGGCGATCTCGCGCAGGTCAACGATGGCGAACTCGTCGCGCCGATGAAACTTGCCGATCAGGCCGGAGCCGCGCAGCCTGTAGTAGTGCTGCGAAAAACCGAAGCCGCTGTCGCCCGGCTCGCGCCGCGGACACCAGCTCAGCCCGCTGCGGTAGTGGGAATTCTCAGCCCGGTTCGAATCGGTCATCGCCTCAGGCTGACGGTAGTCGCTGACCCGCATGAAGTAGCGCAGGACGAACTCGCGCATCTCATCGCGCATGAGCAGGCTCGCCGCCCGCTTCGGCCGGTCAAAGAGCGAATCATCAACCGTGCCCATGACGGGCATCGTGTATCCGTCCACGTCGGCGCGGTCATAGAAGCCGAAGCTCTCGTCCGATTGGTTGAAGTCGCGCACGACCTCGAAGCGTTCCGCGAAATCTCCGGTCGCATCGGCCGCCTCGAACCAACGCTTAAGGGCGAGGCCGTCGGCGAGAGCCGGCTCGACGCCGGAGAGGATGGCGTAGTCCTCTTCGCGCAAGAGGGCGCTTCCTTCCCGGTCAAGGTTGTCGGAGATGGTACGCTCGTCAGGCAAGGCGATCCTTTCGGCCTAAAGATTTCGTGAGACGTTCGGCCGCGGCGTCGGTCGGCGACACGACGGCGGCGGACGATGACTCCGCCGCTCCGTCCCAACCGGCATCAACCCGCGTCACTTTTCGTCGCACTCTTGAATCTCGTCCCTGATCTGTTCGAGGACGCGAATCTGCTGTTCTTCATACTTGAACTTCTCGCGCGGGTACCTGTCCATCACCTCGTAATACACCCGCAAGTACTTCTTATCGCTGTCCCTGAGTCCCAACAGCAGCCCGTCGCGCACGTGCCCCCCGCCCGGATACCCCTTCTCCGCCCACTTGTGCGGCACCCGCATCTCTCCACGCCCCAGCATTTGGATGAACTCGGCCACCTTCCACGCGGTGAAGGCCGCCCCGTCCATGTTCTCCGACACTAAATCTTCTTGTTCGGGGAAGGCGTGCTCGTATTCCCTTTTCACGAAGAGCACTTTGTAGCGCACCAGTTTCAGCATGTCGTCGCGTAAGTCCCTGTCCATCTCCGCCTCCTTTACCCGCATGCGCTTTGCGACATCCGGCGCGGCGACAGACCGAGGAGGCTCCGTCGTCGCGCGCGGCGCATCGCGCGGCAGGTCGTTAATGCCGCCGGACGCAGCGCCGGCAACGTGCGAATCAAAAACGCCTCCATCCGTGCCTCGTGGAGAGCCTGCGTAGGCGGCGCTGTCGCTTTGACCGGGGGGAGCTGTCCCCTCCCCCCGCCCGCGCTCAAACCCCTCGTTCGATGGGCGAGTGAACGCGTAAACGAATCGGCTGACAACTCCATCTATCAACTGCCCTCCCGGCAGTTGTTGCCCTAACATTTCGACGCTCGACGCGATGGCGTCCGCCGGTCGTCGGATCATCTGGCTGAAGAGTCGTCTCATCTTGCCCTGTCTCGCGGCCGGGGAGGTTGCCGCCTGCCTTCGCGCAGACGCTTCCACATACGGCGACGCTTTCAAACCTCAAAGGCATCTCACTCTCTATCGCCCGCCATCGCCCGCCGCCCCTGCCGCTCCTCGCTCCAAATGGGCGATCAATTCCGGCAGCGATTGATAGCGAAAGACCAGCCCGAGGCAGCCGTGTTCGCTGAACGCGGGGTAGTAATGCCGCGACACCTCCGCGCACGGGCGGTTGACGCAAACGTCCCAGAGTTCGGCGGCCTGCGGCTCGGCCGGGCGATGCCGGCGCAGCCCGCGCAGGGCTGCATCGTCGGGAGACGAGCCGCGCCAGATGATGAGGGCGGAACTGAGGCCGTTGACGAAGGCGTCGCATTCGGCCGCGTCGCGCACGTGATGGAGCAGGAACGACTCGATCACCTCCGGGTGCCGGATGTTGACGAGCGTGAGCGCCCAGACCAGACCGGCCAGCGCGTTGAGCCTGCCCAGTTCGTGCGGCGGTTCCTGCCGCGTCTGCCCCACGGCGCGCCAGGGTTCGCTGTTGTTCGGCAGGAAGTTGGTCGGGGTGAAATAAATACCGCGCCCGACGCCGTGCCAGAAGTAGCCGACCAAATCTTCGCCGATGTCGCACAGGTGGCGGTCGATGTCCGACAGCAATTGCGGGTGCAGGTTGCGCGCCGCCAGCCCCAACGCTTCATACGCCGCGCCCTCGTAACCCGCCTCCGCGCTCTCGTCGCAGAGGGCGATGAACTGTTCGAGCGATTGTCTCAACTCGGCATCGGAACTGCCCGGCGCGAGCAGCCCCAGACATCCTCCCGCCAACGAGAGACCCGCGCCGGCGTGCAGCGCGGCCAGACTCGACTCCGGCAACCGGCCGACCTCGCCTTTGAGGTTGACGGCGTCCGCCGCACTCGGCCGCTGTTCGGCGTAGAGGTGGCCGATGCCCTCCGTCGCCCACACGGAACGATAAGGGTCGAGGGCGGCCGCGCGGCCGACGAGTTCCGCGAGCGAGGCGACACCGTCTCTCGGCAGTTCGAGCGCGAGGTCAACGTGCGCGAAGAGGTTGAAGGCTTCCAGCTTGTTCTGTAGTTCCAACCACGCGAGACGGCTCTCGCGTTCGGAGGTCAACGCGGACGCCGCCGCGGCCATACACTGCGCCATGTCGAGAGCGGTCTTGAACATGAGGCGCGGGGTGGCGGCGTCGCCCGTCAGTGCGCCGTAGGCCACGTCCACCATTCCCCTTTGCAGTTGGTCGCCGAGTTGGAAGATCATTTTTATTCCGCCGTCGAGTTGCGCTGCGACGAATCCGCGCCCGGAGCCATACTCGCCCGCCACCTCGTCACGCTCCGCGCTGCCCGGAACCGCTCCGGACGCTCACTGTTCCGCGCCCCCGTCGCCCGCGCGGTACTTGCCCTCCGGGTCGTCTACGCGTAAGACGTAGAAGGTCACGATGGCGTGAGCCGCGAGGCCGACGACCGAGTTGTCGCTCATCAAGCCCCCGATACCGCTGAACGCCCCGGTTCCGTTCATCAGCGGCCCGAAGCCGCCGAAGCGCAACGCCCGCTGACCCGGCGCGCCCGCCAGTTGCATGTTGAAGGTGCGTCCCTCGCCGCCGTCGCCCACGAAGCTGCCCACGGTCTCGCCGTCGCGGTCGTATAACGTGTACTCGTTGAAGCTCTGGAAAGGGATGGGAGCCTGCGCCGTGCCGGGCGCGCCGGGGTTGAGCAGATTGAAGGCGATGTTGGCGTTCATCTTCCCGATGACAGGCCCGACGCTCTTGACGCTGCGCAGACCGGCGCGCCCCTGCACCGCCGCATCGATGTCCACCAGCCGGAGTTGCTGCGACACGTTGAGGCCGTTGACCTGCCCGTCGAGACCGAAACTGTAAGTGGTCTTCGACCGCCTGTCCTTTTTCTGCCCGCGCAGAATGAGATAGGTGATGCCCGGCTCGGGCGGCTGGCGCGATTCCAGCGCGGGCAATCCGCCGTCGGTGCCGAGCACGCCCTGCGGATCCATCAGCCGCAGCATCAGGCTGCCCCGGAAGCCTTCCTGTTCCGTCAGGCTGCCGCAATAGGTATACGTCCCTTCCAGACCGCTGAACCGCCCGAACCCCTCGACCACGTTGCCCACGGCCGCCGCCAGCAGCCGCCCCTGCCCGCCCTCCACGGAGGGGAAAGTGAGTCCCGTGCCGAAGCCGCGAAAACCGTCGCGCCCGTCGCCGAAATGACAGACGGAGTCGAGCATCACGAAGCGTTGCCGGCTGCGGGGGTCGAGGCGCGTCGGCGGCGGCTCAAGCCCCTGCCGCGCCTGAAAGTCGTCCGGGCAGATAACCCAGCGATGATTGAAGTGTCCGAGTTGCGCGCCGACCGCGTTGGCGGCGCGCAAGCCCGTCGCGCGCGTCGGCTCGTGCATCGTGACCTCGAAACGATGCAACGCTTCCCTGATGCGAAAGCCGGTGCAACTCCCGCCGTCTCCCGTTCGCAAGGCCGCGCCCTCGCCCGCCGCGGGGATCGAATAGAGGTTGAAGTAGGCCGCTTGATCGAGCAGGTGCTGCACCATCTCGAACGGGTAGGTTTCGGCGTTGATGTTGGGCAGCGACGCGGCAGGCGTCGGCGTCTGCGCCGACGACCCGTCTCCTGCGCGCGGCTGCTGCTGCTGTTGTGTCTGCTCTTTACTCATCAAAGAAACTCCTTTGATGCCCTCTCTCCGGCAAGTTGCTTTAGCCGACGCGGACTCGCTGGGCGTCGCACACCGGCGCGTCGTCGTCCGTCTCCGCCAACGCGTTGCTGATCTGTTCGAGCACCTCGATCTGCCGCTCCTCGAATTCGAGAGGCTCGCGCGGCCAACGCCGCGAGACCGCGTAATCGACCCTCAGGTACTTGCGATCCCCGTGCGAGAGTTTCTCGCTCCGGTCGAGCGCGGCATAGGCTTGCGATTGCAGGTAGCGCGCGACGACCCACGAGATGAAGGCTTCCTTGCTCAGGCTGTCCGTCACGACGAGCGTGTCCATCCCGCCCGGCATGATGCGCTCATGGCCGCGCTTGACGGAGACGATGGTGTAGGACACCAGCTTCACCATTTCATCGTCCAGACTGTCGGTCGCCACGGTCACTCTTCTCCCCGCGCGCTTCAACGCCCTCGCGCCGGAACGTTAGACCGCCGCCACCACCCGGAAGCCGATGTCAGCCGCGCTGTCTATCGGGTGACGGCGATGCGTCCAGCGGTCTGCGGAACGATAGGCGGTCGCCGGGTCGAGCCAGACGCCGCCGCGCACCACGCGCAGCGTCCGCGGCTCGGCTCCCGGCATCCGGTCGCTGATGTCTATGAGCGGAACGGCGGACGGGCCTTGCGGATCGTCCGTCGGCGATTGGCGGTAGTAGTCCGGGTCGTACCAATCCGAGCACCACTCGCCCACGTTGCCGTACATGTCGTAGAGGCCGAAGGCATTCGGTTTGAACTGCCCGACCGGAGCGGTGAAAGGGTAGCCGTCGTTCCACGGCTTGGCGTAGTGCGGCAGGTGCATGCCCTTCGGGAAGGGCGGATCGTCCGTGCCCCACACCCACTTCTCTTGTAAGGAGGCGTCGCCGATGTTGGCGATCTCCCGAAGCGAATTTTCATCGTCGCCCGAATAGAACTTCGTGGTCGTGCCCGCGCGACACGCGTACTCCCACTCGGCTTCCGTCGGCAGCCGGTACTGCTTACCTTCCTTGCCGCTCAACCACCGGCAGAACGCCTGCGCGTCGCCCCAACTGACGCAGACCACCGGATGTTCGTCGGTCTGCTGAAAGTCCGACGGGTGTTCGCCGTCTTCGGCCAGCCACGATTGCCAAGTGTACTGCGCCTTCGGTTCGACTTTGCCCGTGATCAAATCAAGCCCGATGCTGCCCCTGCCGTTTCGTTCGCCTTCGGTCTGGTAGCCCGTCTCCTCCACGAACCGGCGAAACTGCCCGACCGTCACCTCGTGCACGCCCATCAAGAAGGGCTTCCTGATTCGCACGCGGTGCTGCGGCCTCTCGTCGTCGTTCGCTTCCGGGTCGGCGTGGGTCGAACCCATCAGAAACTCGCCCGCCGGAATTTTCGTCAACAGCATCCCAATCGTATTGGTCTCCACCGGCCCCGGCTTGGGCGGCGCGGGCGCGGGCGACGAGCCGTGCCCGTTTTTCTTGCTGAGCCGGTTGCGAATCTGTTCGAGGACGCGAATCTGCTGTTCTTCATACTTGAACTTCTCGCGCGGGTACCTGTCCATCACCTCGTAATACACCCGCAGGTACTTCTTATCGCTGTCCCTGAGTCCCAACAACAGCCCGTCGCGCACGTGCCCCCCGCCCGGATACCCCTTCTCCGCCCACTTGTGCGGCACCCGCATCTCCCCCCGTCCCAGCATTTGGATGAACTCGGCTACCTTCCACGCGGTGAAGGCCGCCCCGTCCATGTTCTCCGACACCAAGTCTTCCTGTTCGGGGAAGGCGTGCTCGTATTCCCTTT
>DASQNL010000613.1:0-6146 GCA_035644995.1 Pyrinomonadaceae bacterium
CGCGCGCGGGTCGAAACTCCATTCGCCTTCCGTCCACAAGAGGAAGGGGCGCAGCACGTCGGCCGCCTGCCGCGCTTGAAGTTTGGAAAGCGTGTCTTTGGTGAGCGCGCCCGCCGCGACGAGCGACGCGCCGGCCTCCGCGTCCGACATGTATTCCGTCACGATGGCGGACAGTTTATCTTCCGCCAACACGCCCCACCTGTGCAGGCAGACGGCCAGCCGATGCACGCGCAAATTGGAGCGCGCGCAGATGATCTCGCCCGCTTCCGCGTAGACGACGGCCTGCACGCGTTCGCGCGCGATGCGCAGCGCGCCCGATAGTTTGGCGGCGTTGATTTCCCTGATGAGTTCGGCGAGTGGGCGCTCGCGCAAATGACCGTTCATCGAGCAGGTAAGAGCGGAACTTCCTCCACGGGCATCATAGCATAGCGGCGAGATGAGAGAAGGGATGAGGGATAAGGGATAAGGGATGAGGGATGAGGGATAAGGGATGAATCAGAAAGGCACACAATGTAAGCGAGTGCTTTCTTCATTCATCCCTCATCCCTCATCCCTCATCCCTTAGTTTTATGCCTCGCCGCTGCCTTCCGTTGACACTCGCGGGAGCGACGCACTATAGTGCGAACAACTTTTGCTCCCGACAATTTAAGTAAGTTCGGTCGTCCCTCGAAGGCGGGACGTTTTGTTTGCGCCGTATGAACGCACGGGCTGAGAAGAGTGTGGACACGTTTTTCGCCGAAGAGGGCGGAGCGATGTCCGACGAATTGGCCGCGCTCAGCGCGGAGGTCGTGGACATCTTCTACACGCAGATTTTCACGCCGAGCGCATACGCGACCGAGGCGACGGTCTGCGCGGCCTTTTCCGCCATCCTCCTGCGCCACTGGAATCTCTGTTGTCTTATCACGTACCTGCGGGGCGAAGACGGCCGACTCCACGAGAGCGCGATCAACACCCACCCGCACATGGATGAGACGGCCGGGCGGCGCATCGGCCAATGGCTCGCGAAAAAGGTGGAGGAGAACGGGCGCGAGCATTGCGTGTGGCTCGACGAAGCGGAGACGGGCGAAGCGGCGGACGAAGCGCGCGCGCGCTTGGCGGAAACCGACATCGAGGCCGGCATCGCCTTGCCGATTGTGGCGCGCGGCGCGATCATCGGCGCCATCGTCGCCATCTCGTCGCACCCCGAACGCGTGCGCGCGGCCGGCCGCGGCTTGCGCTTCATCGCCGCGCCCATCGTTATCGCGCTCGGCAACGCGCGCCGCGCCGCCGCGATGAAGGAGCAGCGCGAGCAGATCGAACAACTCGTCGAGGAACTGCGCCGGCGGGGCAGCGCACTCGAAGAGGCCAACTGCGAGTTGCAGCGCGTGGCGCGTTATCGCTCGCTCTTTCTCGCGCGCATGTCGCACGAACTGCGCACGCCGCTGACGGCCATCCTCGGCTTTTCGGAAATTCTCCTCGAACACGAAAACCTGACCGAGGCGCAGCAGGGCTACTGCGAAAAAATCCAGGCGTCCGGCTTGAAACTTCAGTCGAGCGTCAAGCAACTCGTCGATCTTTCGCGCCTCGAAGCCGGGCAGACGGAACTGTTCCTCCACGAATTTTCCGTGCGCGAGACGCTGCGCGAGACGTGCGGCGCGGTCGGCCGACTCGCCGAGAAGAAGGGCGTCAAACTCGATTGTGCGTGCGCGCCGGAATGCGGCACGATTGTCTCCGACGAGGGCAAACTCAGGCAGGTGTTCTACAACTTCTTCGCCCACGCCATCGGGCGCAGCCCCTCAGGCGCGACCGTCAAGGTCAGCGCCTTCAGGCGCACGCCCGCCGAACTGTGCGTCGAGATATGCGATGAAGGCGAGCCGCTCGCCGACGCCGCGCACATCTTCGACGCCGTCGAGATAGACGCGCCGAACGAGCGCGGCACGAACATGAACGAACTCGGCCTCGTCATCGCGCAACGCCTCGTTGCCGTGCTCGACGGCCGCATCGGGCTCGATTCGGCCGCCGCGCCGCGCGGTCTCACCGTCCGCCTCGAACTCCCGGCCTACCCGACGAAGGAGCAGTGAGTTTCAAGTTTCAAGTTTCAGGTTTCAGGTTTCAAGTTTCAAGTTTCAGATTTCAAGTCTGAAAAGTTCCGCGCTCTTTAACTTGAAACCTGAAACCTGAAACTTGAAACTCATCTTATGCTTTACGACTTCGAGTTGGCGGGGCGGCGCGTGCGTCTGTGGCAGCGGACGGGGGAGAGCTACGAGCATGTGTTGATGAAGGCGCTCGGATACGCCATGTACGTCGGTGAATTCCCCGCGCTGGAGATAGAGCAGCGCGTCGGCCTGCGTTACAAGCCCGATCTGGTGGCGCGCAGCAGCAGTAGCGGCGGCGCGGAGTTCGCGCCCCGGTTCGCTTTCTGGGGCGAGTGCGGGCAGACGGCCGTGCGCAAGACGGCGTGGCTCTTGAAACATGCGGGGGTGGCGCGCCTCGTCCTCTTCAAAATCATCGGCAACCCGGCCGCGCTCGCGGCGGAATTGCGCGCGGTAGTTGAAGAACGTTACCGCGCGCCGGAACGTCTCGTCGTCGTCAACTTCGCGCCCGACATCGTCGAGCGCACGCGCGAGCGGCGCATCGCGCACGTGCCGCACGGCTGGTACACGAGAACGGTCGTTTGAATTATTATCATCCGAGTTCCACCCGACACCTGTTTGCGAAAGGTTCGAGCTTCGATGTCACGGCAGACGGAAACAGTTGAACGCGCGGGCGCAGACGAGGCGCTGATCCGCGAGTGCACGACGATTGAGGAGTTTGATAACTGTGTGCGTTTGCAGCGCGAGGTGTTCGGCATGCCCGATCTCGAACTCTCGCCGCGCCGCCACCTGATCGTGTCGCGGGCGGCGGGCGGCTGGATACTCGGCGCATACGCGGCGGCGAGCGGCGAACTCGTCGGCTTCCTGCATCATCTCGCCGCCGTGCGCGGCGCGGAGATCATCGGCTACTCGCACATGATGGCCGTTTCGGCCGCCTACCAGAACCGAGGCCTCGGCGGGCGGCTCAAGTGGGCGCAACGCGAGCGCGCGCTCGCCGAGGGACGCAACTTTATCCGCTGGACTTTCGAGCCGATGCAGGCGCGCAACGCCTACTTCAATCTCAACCGGCTCGGCGTGGTCGTGCGCTCCTACGCCGTCAACTTCTACGGCTGGGACGCCGGCACGGAAGCCGTGGCCGACGGCAAACAATTCCACCTCGACAGCGACCGCCTGATCGCCGAATGGGAACTCCGCACGCCGCGCGTCGAAGCCTGCGCGCGGGGCGAGCGTCCCGCGTCCATCGCCGCCGCCGCGCCCGCCGCCACCGTCCAAATTCCGCCCGACTGGAACACGCTCCGGCGCGAAGACGGCCTCGCGGCGCAACGCGAACTCCGGCGCGTGCGCTCCGAATTTCAACAACACTTTGCCGCCGGTCTCGTCTGCGCCGGTTTCGAGCGCGACCCCGCGCACCCGTGCTATCTTTTCTACAGTGATGAGTAATAAGTGATGAGTGATGAGTTAAACCAAAACTTGTCGTTACTCATCACCCATCGCTCATTACTTATCACTTTTGATCTATGCCGTTTACCCGCTTCGACCGTTACGTTGAACGCCACGCGGCCGCTTACGTCGAGCGGTTGCAGGCCTTGTGCCGCATGCCTTCGGTGGCGGCGCGCAGCACGGGGATGCGTGCGATGGCCGAGACGGTCGAACAGTCCATGCAGCGCATCGGCGCGGGCACGCGCTCGTTCAAGGTCGGCAGCGGCTACCCGATCATCTACGGCGAGTTCGGCGCGGGTTCGCATTGTTACATCGTCTATAGCCATTACGACGTGCAGCCGGTGGGACAGTTGACGGCCTGGTCTTCGGGGCCGTTTGCGGCGGCGGTGCGCGAAGGGAAGTTGTACGCGCGCGGCGCGGCCAACAGCAAAGGCGACCTCGTCGCGCGGCTCGCGGCGGTCGAGGCGTATCAGAAAACTTTCGGGAAACTGCCGCTGTGCCTGCGTTTCATCGTGGAAGGCGAAGACGGCCTGGGCAGCCCCAGCCTCTACCGCTTCACGGCGGAGAACCCGGAGATGCTGCGCGCCGACGGCTGCATCTGGGACGACGGTTATAAAGACACGAAAGAACGCCTCCTGCTGAGTCTCGGCTTCAAAGGCATCACGTTTCTCGAACTGCGCGCTTACGGCGCGCGCACGGATTTACATTCGAAGTGGGGCGGCGTCGTGCCGAACCCGGCGTGGAATCTCGTGCAGGCTCTCTCCACCATCGTCTCGCCGAAAGGCGTCATTACGATTGACGGTTTCTCCTCGCACGTCGCGCCCGTCGCCGACGAGGATGCGAAGTCGCTCAAGCAACTCGAAATCGACGAGGCCGGACTCAAACGCGAATTCAAGATCAGCCACTGGGTGCGCGGCATGACCGGGCGCGCCCTCACCAAAGAATTGATCTTCGGCCCGACCTGCACGATCTGCGGCATCCAGACCGGGCACACCGAAGCGGGCGCGAAGACCGTGCTGCCCGGCATGGCCGTGGCGCGGCTCGACTTCCGCCTCGTGCCCGATCTCTCGCCCGCGCTCGTTCTCTCGCTCTTGCGCGCGCATCTCGACACGCGCGGCTTCCAAGACATCGAGGTCAACGAGATTGCGAGCGCGCCGTTCGTCAAATCTTCCATCCGCTCGACGGTGGCGCGCGCGGCGATTGATTCCGCGACGGAAGTTTACGGCGAGCGTCCCATCGTCTACCCGCTCGACCCGGCCAGCGGCCCCATCGGCGCGGTCTGCGGCGTGAACCTGCCGCCGACGCCGCTCGTCTCCTTCGGCGTCAGCTACGCCGGGTCGAACCCGCACGCGCCCGACGAGAACATCCGCCTCGAAGATTTCGTGCAGGGGATCAAATACTTCGGGCGTCTCATCCACCGCCTCGCGCAGATCGCGAAAGAGGATCGCCGCGAGTCTTCGACGCTGGAATCGTTCGTTCAAGTCAAAATCGAGAGGTCTTAAGTCGCACACAGGATCATGGCAAAAACGTCCACCAGCGGCGCGGGCACACCGGCGCAGGAGATCGCAGGGCTGCGCGACGAGTTGCGCCGCCACGAGGAGCTTTACTACGTCTACGACAACCCGGAAATTTCCGATGCCGACTACGACGCGCTCATGGCGCGCCTCCAACAACTCGAAGCCGAGCACCCCGAACTCGCCACGCCCGACAGCCCCACCGGGCGCGTCGGCGGCCGCCCCCTCGAAGGCTTCGAGCAATACGAGCACCGCCGCCCGATGCTCTCGCTCGACAACAGCTACAACCTCGAAGACCTGCGCGCCTTCGACGAACGCGTCAAGCGTCTCGCCGACGGCCGCCGCCTGGAATACGTCGCCGAGTTGAAGATCGACGGCCTCTCGATCTCTCTGCACTACGAACGCGGCCTGCTCGTGCGCGGCGTGACGCGCGGCGACGGCCGGCGCGGCGAAGACGTGACGCAGAACGTCCGCACCATTCGCAGCATCCCCCTCCGCCTGAAAGACGAAGGCGGCGCGACCGACCTGGAGGTGCGCGGCGAGGCTTATCTCGCACGCAAAACTTTCGAGCGCATCAACGCCGAACGCGAACAGGCGGAAGAACCGCGTTTCGCCAACCCGCGCAACGCCGCCGCCGGCACGATTCGCCAACTCGACCCGAAGATCGTCGCCGCCCGCCGCCTCGACCTCTTCGCCTACGACGTGATCGGCGGCGAGCGCAAAGCCTTCGCCACGCATTGGGAAGGCTTGGAGTGGTTGGAGCGCACGGGCTTTCAGGTCAGTCATAAACGGCTCTGCCCTTCGATTGAGGAGGTCGTCGAGTTCTGCCACGAGATGGAGGCGCGACGCGACGAGTTGGAGTATGAAATTGACGGCGTGGTCGTCAAGGTCAACTCCGTGGCCTTGCAGGAGGAGTTCGGCGCGACGACGAAATCGCCGCGCTGGGCAATCGCCTACAAGTACCCGGCGCGACAGGCGACGACGCAGGTCTTGGACATCATCGTGCAGGTTGGGCGCACGGGCGCGCTCACGCCCGTCGCCGTGCTCGAACCCGTCACGGTCGCGGGCAGCACCGTGGCGCGCGCCACTCTGCACAACGAAGACGAGATCAAGCGGCTCG
>DASQNL010000614.1:0-3077 GCA_035644995.1 Pyrinomonadaceae bacterium
CACCGTCCGCCCCGCCTCGTCGCGGAAATTGAGATCGAGCGGAACCTGCTCGTTCAGACGTTGCTCGATGCCGATGTCGCGCAGCACCGAGGGCACGTCGTTACTGGACACGCCGCGCTGCGGCGGCTGCGCGTACTGCCCCAGAACCGTGAGCGGCAAACAGTAAGCGGTGAGCAGCAGGAGACAGGCGAGGCGGCGCGCAAAAGATTTTGCGCCGCTCTCGTGCCCGCCGGTAAATTTATTTCCAGTTAACACTTTTTTCATCAAACCGCTCAATGCTTGGTTTCGCCCGCACCGTGCGGCTGCGGGTTGCTCGCGGCCGGCTGCGCGTTGCCGCCCGTCGTCGGCCATTTTTCGCGCTTCTCGGCCTGTCGTCCCGCGCTCGAAAAGGTCGGGAGGTTGATGCCTTCCGCGCCCGCTTCCTCCGCGCCGGGCGCGTTTTGACGCGTGGGCAAGCCCTTCGCCAAAAGTCGCCGCTTGGCCTCGGCGATGGGGATGCGGGTCATGCCCGTGCCGGGGTCTGGGTCGTGGAAATTTTCCAGATCGTACTTGAACTTCGCCCGCAGCGCGTCCCATTCCAGCGTCGGCTCTTTCTTCTCGAAGATGAGGTTCGGGTCGTCGAGCGAACGATGGTCGGGCGCGCCTTGAAGTCTGGGCACGCCGGGAGGCGGCAGGCGTTCGCGTTCGCTGCGCGCCATCGGCGAAGGCTGCGCCTCTTTGCTGGTCGCGTAGGCTTCGAGCAGTTTGAACATGCCGAGCATGAGCGCGCTCACGATGATCAGGCCGAGAAACAGCAGCCCGACGAACATGCCGACGCCGCGCACGCTCACGTCCGACTCCTCGTGCATCACGTTCGGGTTCGTGATGTGGCGCACGTCGGGCGTCTCCGTCAGGTGCATCTTCTCTTTGCCGTTGCCGTGATGACCGAAAATTCCCATCTTAACCCTCGTCTCTCGTCTAACCCGCGACTTCTACCTTTTACCTTTACCCCTGACCCGTTTCCCGAAACGCTTTTCAGTGATGGCCGTTGACCTCTTCGAGCGCGTTTGCCAGCCCCTCGTCGCCGAGCGGGAGCAGCGGGCGCGAGGCCAGTTCGCGCGCGTACCACCAGAGCCAGAAGCCGCCGATGGCGATGGGCGTGATGAAGTTCAGCGCGTAGGCCACCACGTCCGTCAAGCCCCCTCCGGATGCACCTTCCGCGCCGCCGCCGTGATGCGGCATCGCCAGCACGCTCGGCGCAATCGTCCAGAACAGATCGACGACGCGCATCACGAGCACGAGCAGCGCGACGAGGACGAGCGCGCGAGCGCGTCGCTTGCGTTCGCGCGAGAGCAGGAGCACGAAGGGCAGCGCGAAGTGGAAGACGACGAGCGCGAGCGCGACGTAGCCCCAACCGCCGAACAGGCGGCGCATGTACCACGGAATCTCTTCCGGCAAGTTGCCCGACCAGATGATCAAAAATTGCGAGAACGAAAAATACGCCCAGAGCATCACGAAGGCGAGCATGAGCTTGCCGTGATCGTGAAAATGGCGCGGCTGGTAGACGCGCGCGAGCGTTTCATCGCGCGAGAGAATAACGGTCGTGACGATGGCGAAGGCGAGCGAGGTTAATCCCCACCCGACCATGATCAGCAACCCGTAGATCGTCGAGAACCATTCCGGCTCCAGCGACATCACCCAATCGACGGCGGCGAACGTGACGGTCAGGCCGAACAGCAAAATTCCGGGGCCGCTGACGGTTTGCATCCGCTCTTTCAAGCGGCGTCGCTCGCGCGGGTCGGCCGTCGCGTCCTGCATCAGCGAATACTTGCTCAGGAAATATGAGAGCATGTACCACATCGCGAAATAGAAGACGGTGCGCGCGAGAAAGAACGGGATGTTCAGGTAGATCGCCTTGTGCTTGATGATCTCCAGGTCTTGTTCTTCCGGCAGCGTCCAGGGGTAGAGCTGGTGGCTGAAGACCGCGTAGGCGATGGGCAGAAACAGGATCGCCATCACGGGCAGCGTGCGCGCGGCGGCTTCGAGCGGGCGACGGATAACGACGCCCCAACCGCCGCCCGACAGGTGATGCAGCATGATGATGGCGAGCGAGCCGACCGAAACGCCCGTCCAGAAGACGTAGCCGACGAGGTAGGCGCGCCAGAACCCCGCCGGGTTGATGAACGCGCCGACGAGGCACAGGACGAGCGCGACTATCCCTGCGACGAGCGCGCGCCCTCCGAGCCGGGCGACGGCCGGCGGAGCGTGATAGGTGGTCGTGGTGGCTGCTGCTTCGGCGCTCATGGCGTGCGCTCCCCTCCGGTGCCCTGATGTCCGCCTTGGGTGGTCGGCGTGCCCGGCGCGGGCGTGCGTTGCCGGCGTTGTTCCTCGGTCACTTCGGCGGCGGGCGTGTTCTGGCTCAGTTGCAGCGCGCGAATGTAGGCGATGATCGCCCAGCGGTCGCGCGGCGGAATCTCTTGGGAGTAGTCGGGCATCGCGCCCCAGCCGTTCGTGATCACGTCGAAGAAGTGGCCGAGCGATTCGTTGCGCAGGCGGTCGTCGTGCAGCGAGGGCGGGCGGCGGAAGCCGCGCCTGACGATCATGCCGTCGCCGTAGCCGGTCTGCCCGTGGCACATCGCGCAGTAGATGTTGAAACGCTCCTCGCCGCGATCCAGTTCTTTAGCCGTGATGGCGAAGGGAAACTCGTTGACGCCTCCCGGCGTCCCCGTCTGCCCCGCGCCGCCGGGCACGTTCCCCGCGACGTTGCCGCGCACGTTCACGTCGCCGCCCGTCTGCGTGCCGCCTGTGTTCGCGCCCTGCGCGTTCGGCGCGTTCACCGACGCGCTCGTCATGGGTGCTAAGCCGCCGCCCGTGCCGCCGCCCGCCGACTGTCCGCCCGCGCCGCCGCCGCTCGCGCCCGCCGCGTTCTTCCCCGTGTAGTAGGCCGTGTTCACGTCGCGGTAGCCGCGCGCGACCGTGCCCTCGACGTAGGGGCGCGACGACTGCCCGTCGGAGAAACTCCGGCTCGGCTCGTAGACCTCGTAACGCGGCTGATCCTGCATGTCCTGCCGGCAGCCGGACAGGTAAAAGGTGAAAGG
>DASQNL010000615.1:0-2907 GCA_035644995.1 Pyrinomonadaceae bacterium
ATTGACCGCAACGGCGCGGGCGACGACCACGGGCTGGACGAACGGCAAGTGATCGCCGAAGCCGCCCGCGCGGGCTTCGCGCTCGTCTCACGCCACGACTTCGTGAAGCCCGACGGGATGGATTATTTCCTCATCTTCCGCGCCCGCGATTAATTTTAGTTAACCGGACGGATGACCGGGCGCGCGGCGCGCCGTCCGGGCGGGCGGGCGGAGTTGTTGCGCGCTCCTTCTTTGGAGAGGATGCCGCGCGCGACGGCGAGGCGCGCGGGGAGTCGCAGTTCGGGGCGTTGCAGCCGGTCGGCGGCGGCGAGCGCGCGGTCGAAGTCTAGGGGCGCGAGCGCGGCCAGCGTCTCGTTGGCTTGCGTGGTGAGCGCGCCCCACAGGTAGCCCTCCTGCCATTTGAGTTCGTCCTCGGTGAAAGCCGCCTGGCCGAAGCCGTCAACGACCGCCGCCGCCGCGACGAGTTCGTTGAGATGCGTGAAGCTCGCCTCGATGATCTCGAAGGCGCGCGGCGAGGCGATGTGCGCGTAGACCTGAGCCAGTTGCAACTGCGTGGAGAACTGCGAGTCGCCTTTGGCGCGCCCCCCGATCAGGTTCCACGCCTCGTCGAGAAACCCGACCGCCGCCGTCGCGTTTCCCTTCCCCGACGTGGCGCGCGCCAGTTGCAACAACATCGTGACGCGTTCTTCCGTCGACCTGGCGCGAGCCAGAAAGACTTGCGCCTGTTCGATTTTGCCCTCGGAGGCGGCGCGCCAAAACATCTGCTGATCGAGTTCCTTCAACATCTGCTCGCGCTGGCGTCCCGCTTCGACGTGCTGGTTGATGATCTGCCGCGCGCGATCCGGGTTGCCCTCGCTCAAGGCTTTCCAAGCGGCCGTGCGGTAGAGTTGCGGGCGCATCTCCGGCGAGGCTTTCGCCGCCGCTTCGATGATCGCATCGGGCGTGGCCGTCTCCGACACCTGCTGGAACTCGCGTGCGCTCTGCCCGCCTCTCCGCTCGTAACCCTCCAGCCGACGGAGCACGCCGGCCGCCTGCGCCGGCTGGTAGCGTTCGACCTCCGGCATCAACTGCCGCACCGTCGAAACCAGCCCGCCCACGTTTCCCGCCTCACGCTGATTGCTCACGCTGCCGAGCGCGGCGTTGACGAGCAGGTTGACGAGGTCGCGCCGCGTCGGTTCATCCAACTGGAGGCGGCGCGCATTGGTTTGAGCGGCGGCGATGGTCGTCTGGTTGTTGGCGGCGGCGGCGGTCGCGTTCTCCGGCGCGCGCGTCGAGAGCAGGAGGTAGCCGGCGATGCTGGTGGCCTCGTAGTCAATGGCGAAGTTGGCGGTGCGCAGTTTCTTGGCGATGTTGGCGGCGAGCCGCGACGCGCCTTCCGGGTCGCGCATGCGCAGTTGGTCGAGCAGCGGCATCAGGTTCGACGAGAGGCCGCGACTCAGAACTTCTTCGGCGAGGCGCAAGGCTTGCTGCGGGTCGCGCGCCGCGATCCGCTGCGCGAGTTGCGCCTCCAACATGAGTTCCTGATCGGGCTGGCGAAAGTTTGCGCCGGGCTGCACGGGCGGCGGCGGCAGGCGCGTCGCGCGCAGGAATTCGAGCGCGAACTTCGGGTCGCGCTCGGCGATCAGGAAAAGCATCCGCTGGCGCAACTGCGAGAGCGTGCCGGCGACCTCGTAATACTGCGGATCGTTCGTCTCGATGCCGCCCGCGACGGCGGCCAGATCGCCGGCCGCCGCGTTGACGATCTCGCGCGCACGCTCCTGATCGCGCGGCCATAGAAGCTGCGCCGCCGCCGCTTGCAGGCGGATGCGATTCGCAACGAGTTTCAGCGCAGGCGTCTCGCCCGCCACTTCATCGAGCAAGACCAAAGCCTTCCGTTCGAGTTCCGCTTGCTCGGCGGTCTGGTCGGCGGTCTGCGCGGCGGGCGCGGCGGGCGTCGGCTCCTGTGCGACGGCCGTCGAAACCGACACCGATGCGGTCAGGAGAAGCGCGATGAGAGTTCCGGTGTATTTCATATCAGCGTCGAGTCGTGGTCGTGTCGATGCGGGCGGTCAGGTGCGCTCCCATGCGATGCGCGCGACCGTGTAAAGGATGCGCGTCCCGGCGCGGAGCGTGCCCCGCAAGTTGCCCGACACTTTCGACTCGCCGCCCGCGCGCCGCCGATGATCGACCGGCACTTCGAGGATGCGTAAATTCGCGCGCGCCGCACGCATCTGCATCTCCAGATTCCACCCGTATGTCTCCTCGCGCATCGGCAGGCGCGCGAGCGCGTCGCGGCGGATGGCGCGAAACGGGCACATGTCCGTGTAGCGCACATCGTAGAGCGCGGCGAGCAACCAACCGGCGGCGCGCCCGGCGAAGAGTTGTTGAAAGTTCATGCTGCCGCGCTCGCGGCGGCCGCGCGTGCGCGACCCGATCACGAAATCGTGCGTCCCGGCGACAATCGGCTCGACCAGACGATTCATCAACTCCGGGCAATCGCTCCCGTCGCCATCCAGAAAAACTATGATCTCGCACCCTTCCGCGACCGCGCCTGCGCCCGCCCGGCACGCGCGCCCGTAGCCGCGTCGCGGCTCGGAGACGACACGCGCGCCCGCCTCGCGTGCTTGCTCCGCCGTGCGGTCGTCGCTCCCGTTATCCACGACGATTACTTCGCTTGCGATCTCGCGCGGCACGGCGCGCACGACCGCCTCAATCGCCTCCTCCTCGTTCAAGGCGGGGATGACGACCGAGACGCGCGCGGGCGCATCGGCACGCGTGGGCAGGTGGAGCGTAGTCGCGTCGAGCGCAGTCATGTCGAGGCCACGCGATGCACGATGCCTTTCGCGCGCAGCAAGGTTTCCGCCGCGGCGAAGTAGTCGCGCACGTCCATCTGCCCCCCGATCCATTCGATGTAGCGGCGGATGCCCG
>DASQNL010000616.1:0-18427 GCA_035644995.1 Pyrinomonadaceae bacterium
TTCCCTCAACCAACAGGATCGCGAGATCAACCTCAGCCGCGACGGACGCCTGCACACGCTCCCAGTCGCGGAGCGTCGGCAGTTCTTCATTCTGGAATTTCGCACGCTCGGCGGCGGCAATTTTTTCCATGCTGAATCCGATTGCGTTGGGATGTTCCCGTTGCGTGATAAACGGGCGAGTCTGGGGAATGAAGTCAGGCGTCGGGGGCTAATCGCGCGCCAAATTCTAACCGGACACGCGGAGTTCGGGCTGTCGCCCTCAACAGCAGTATAAGTGCCCCGCTGCTCAGAGACAAGAGTATTCCACAGAAAGATTTAACTGCGGCCGGTTAAATCATCGCGCCAAGCGAGATGAAGTGTCTGCAATCCTTTTCTCTAAACGACGAATCAACGGGGATTTTCACGAAGCGGCGACTTGGTCGGGATTTTTTAGACCGGGTGCGGCGTCGCTCTCGACCCGCTCGATGTCCGGCTGGCCGGGACTGATGCGGATGCAGGCGGCGAAGTGCGCTGGTTTGATCTCGGCGAGCGCGGGCGTCACTTCGCGGCACGCTTTGACGGCATAGGGGCAGCGCGTGTGAAACCGGCAGCCGGGCGGCGGGTTGAGCGGCGAGGGCACATCGCCCGTGAGCACGATGCGACGACGCGCGGCCTCGCGTTCGGGATCGGCGAACGGCACGGCGGAAATGAGAGCTTTGGTGTAAGGCATGAGCGGCTCGTCGTACACGCTCGCGGCCGCCCCGACTTCCACGAGTTTGCCGAGATACATGACGGCGATGCGATCCGAGAGGTGACGTATGGCGCGCAGATCGTGCGAGATGAAAAGATAGGTGAGGTTGCGCTCGCGCCGCAGGCGTTCCAGCAAATTCATGATCTGCGCCTGAATGGAAACGTCGAGCGCGGAGATCGGTTCGTCGGCCACGATAAACTCCGGGTCGGCGGCGAGGGCGCGGGCGATGCCGATGCGCTGGCGTTGCCCGCCGGAAAATTCGCGCGGGTATCGCTTGACGTGGCGCGCGCTCAACCCAACCGTCTCCAACAACTCTCGCACCCGCTCCGCCAGTTCGCGTCCACGCGCGAGGCCGAAAGTTTCCAACGGCTCCGCGATGATCTGCCCGACGCTCATGCGCGGGTTGAGCGAAGCGTAAGGGTCTTGAAAGATCATCTGCATGTGCCGTCGCGTCCGGCGCAATTCGGGCGCGGGCAAGCGCGCGAGATCGCGCCCGCGAAAATAGACCTGCCCGCCGGTGTGCGGCGTGAGCCGGAGCAGCGCGCGGCCGAGCGTGGACTTGCCGCAGCCCGATTCGCCCACCAACCCCAACGTCTCGCCCGTTTCGATCTCGAACGAAACGCCGTCCACCGCCCGCACGACCCGCCGACTCTCGGAGCCGCCCGTCAATGTATCCCACGCCGAGTTGCCGCCCGGATCGAAATAGACTTCGAGTTTGCGCACCGAGACGAGAGGTTCGCCCGGCGCGCCGGACGCCGGGGAGGGCGACGCGCCGGAGTAGTTATCGAGTGCGTCCGGCGTCTTCATGGGGTGTGGATGTCCGTCTGCGTGTAAATTTCCGTCGCGAAGTGGCAGAGAGAAGAGTGTTCGTGAGTGAGTTGCACGAAAGGCGGAAACTCGCTGCGACAGACCTCCTGTGCGTGCTCGCAACGCGGCGCGAAGGGACAGCCCGCGGGAAGGCGCGCCACGTCGGGCGGGAGTCCCGGAATCTGGTAGAGCGCGCCGCCCGTCGCGGCGGGGTCGGGCATCGAGCGCAGCAAGGCTTTCGTGTAAGGGTTCGCGGGGCGGGCAAACAATTCCTGCGTCGGCGCGTGCTCGAAAACTTTCCCCGCGTACATCACGACGACGCGCTCCGTCATGCCCGCGACCACGCCGAGGTCGTGCGTGATGAGAATGACGCTCAGCCCCTTTTGATTTTTCAGGTTTCTAATCAGTTCGAGAATTTGCGCCTGAATGGTCACGTCGAGCGCGGTGGTCGGCTCGTCTGCGATCAGGAGTTCGGGCTGGCAGGAGAGCGCCATGGCGATCATCACGCGTTGACGCATGCCGCCGGAAAACTCGTGGGGGTAATCGTCGGCGCGGCGGCGCGCGTCGGGGATGCCGACGGTTTCGAGCATGCGGACGGCGTGCTCGTGCGCCTCGCGTTTCGTGTGGCGGAGATGCAGCCGCGTCAATTCCATCAACTGCGCCGAGATACGCATGAAGGGATTGAGCGAGGTCATCGGGTCTTGAAAGATCATGCTGATGCGCTTGCCGCGGATGCGTCGCACGGCCGCGAGCGGCAGCGACAGAATATCCTGCCCTTGAAAGACGACCTCTCCCCTGACGATCTTTCCCGGCGGCTCGGCGACCAGCCGGAGGAGCGAGAGACTGGTGACGGATTTTCCCGAACCCGATTCGCCGACGATGCCCAGCGTTTCGCCTTGCCGCAGGTCGAAGCTGACGCCATCGACCGCTTTCACCACCCCGTCCTCGCTCCCGAAATAGGTGCAGAGGTTTCTGACTGACAAGAGCGGTTCTTCGGCGTGGCTCATGGAATGTGTTCAGGTTACATCGTGCCGGAAGCCGGCGACCAAACGGTTACCGACCGGTCGGCCGGTTGCTGACGATTCTGATGGTCGAATTGCGTTTCGGCGGTTGCCAGTTGGTATCAAGCCGCACGTGTTGGAGGGAAGGAGCGTCGAGCAGATTGGGGTCGAAGCCCGCGACGTAGGGTTTGACGAGCGCGTAAGAGGACGCGAAATAGATCGGGATCGCGGGCAGTTCTTCGAGCGCCTGCTGTTCCGAAAAAATGGGTGGGGGCGCGCTTTTAGACGGCGAAGAATTGGGCGACGTTTCACCGGGAGCCGGGTCGCCGCGAAGGTCTGGGCGTGGTGTGGGAGAAGCATTCGCCTCCGCCCCGCCACCCACGGCGGCGGCCTCCGCGCCCGGCGCGAAATTCAATCTTTCGGGGTCGAACATGGCGAGCATGTTGCTCTCTTCATCCACCGTCTGCATGACCATGCTGCGGCGCGCCACGTCGTAATCGCCGCTGCGGAGAGCCGCTTCGTAATCGTCCCAGTTGCGCAACACGATCTCGGTTTCCAAGCCGAGCACGTTGCGCCACATCCCCGCAATAGCGGCGGCCACCGTGCGGTGCTGCTCATTGCGATTGACCAGCAGGCGGATGCGCGGGAAATTGTTGCCCCCCTCGAAACCCGCTTCGCTCAACAAGCGACGCGCGGCCTCGGCATCATAGGCGACGAGGCTCTCCTTCGCCTCCCCGCCGCCATCGCCGTCGTCTCCGGTTAAAGGTAAAAACTTGACGGCGGCCTCGGTCGCGCCGCCGAGCGTGTCCGCGCTGAGCCGGTGGCGGTCGATGGCGAGCGAGAGCGCGTGCCGCACGCGGCGGTCGGCGAAAGGGGCGCGCGTGGTGTTGAAATCGTAGAAGGTCAATGCGCCGAAGGTGGCGCGGCGAAAATCTTTATAAGGCGTGAGCAGTTTCATCGCCAGAGGCTCGATGTTGACGTTCGTCACGGCGTCGACTTCGCCCGCGCGATAGGCCGACAGCGCGGCTTCGGCATCCTTGGCGGCGACGAAGCGAACGCGTTCCAGCGCGACGATCTTCGCGTTCCAATAACTGTCAGCGCGTTTGAGCACGACCCCGTCGTCGGCCTGCGCGCTCAGGTTGAACGCTCCGTTCGAGATGATCTGCGCGTCTGCGACAGGCCGCTCGGCCTCCTCCGCGCGCCCTTCCCCGCCGCCCTCGACCCGCTCGTTACGCCCTCTCTCCGACGCGCCCTTCGACCCGTGCACGGGACGAAAAACCGGATGGGAGACGAGCGCGGGAAAATTTTTATCCGGCCTTTGCAAGCGCACTCTCAAAGTAAAATCGTTGAGGGCTTCGACGCCGAGTTCGGCCTTCGCGGGGGCGGGGCTGGCCTGCGGCGCGGCAACCTGCGACGTCTCAGTCGCCGCGCTCTCATCTCTCCGCGCGGGCGAGGGCGGCGTGATCGGCGGCCGGGGCGTCGGATTACTTTGCACGCCGTCGAGATTGGCTAAAAGTCTCGCGTGCGGGGCGCGTTCGCCGAGTTGCAACGTGCGCTGCCACGAGCGCACGAAGTCGTGCGCCGTCACGAGTTCGCCGTTCGACCAGCGCGCGTCGTGGCGCAGATGGAACGTCCACTCACGATCTTCGGCGGCGGACTCCCAACGAATCGCCACGCCGGAGATCGGTTTCAAAGTGCGCGCGTCGTATTCGGTCAATCCTTCAAACATCGCGCGCACAACATCCGTGTCCGGCGGCGCGGCGGCCAGCGCGGGGTCGAAGACCTGCGGCACGCCGCCATTGCTCCAACGAAATTCCTGACTGGTCGGCACGCTGACACGACCGTAATAAGTCTCGCCTTCCTCACTCGAAAAACACCCGCCGCTCGCAATCGTCAGGCCGACGGCGAGACACACGGCCAGCCACGCGCGCCCGTGCGCCGTGCGAAGTGTCAAAACCGCTGTGCGTCTCTTCTTCTTCATCGATCCGGTGAAGGAGTAAAATTCTCTGCCGCCAACATCTTCAAATGCTCATAAACCGCAACGGCCTGCTCGCGCGTCTCCGCGAAACCGCCGGAGGTATCGATCAAGTAATCGGCGAAGCTCTTTTTCTCTTCTTGCGGCATTTGCGCCGCGATTCGTCGCCCGGCTTCCGCCGGCGTCAAACCGTCGCGCTTCACCAGGCGTTCGAGTTGCAATTCCGGGCGGCAGTAAACCACGATCAACTTATCAAACCGCCGGTAGCTGCCCGTCTCGATCATCAAGGCGGCATCCACGATGCCGACGCCACGCGCATCTTGCGCCGCCCAACGCTCCATCCAGGCGTCTTGCGCCGCGATGATCAACGGGTGCAGAATCGCATTCAAACGCTCCCGCTTCGTCTCATCGCTAAAGACTATCGCACCGAGTTTCGTGCGATCAAGCGTGCCGTCAGGCCGCAGCGTTTCGCTGCCGAAGGCGTCGGCGACGGCGCGTAAGCCCACGCTGCCCGGCGCAACCACCTCGCGCGCCGTCTGATCGGCGTCGAGCACGTGACAGCCCAACTCAGCCAACACGGACGACACGAAAGACTTGCCGACCGCGATTGATCCTGTCAGCCCGGCGCGCAACATCGACTTGTTTCAAGACCGCCCGCGCCGACGCTCGGCCGCCGTTAGAGTGTTTCGCATGAGCATCGCCACGGTCAACGGGCCGACGCCGCCCGGCACGGGCGTCAGCCCCGCCGCCACTCGCCCCACTTCCGCCGGATGCACGTCGCCCACGAGAGTAAACCCGCGTCTGCCTATCGCTTCGATGCGGGCGGCGGCCTGTTCTCCGAAAAATTCTTTCGCCGTCTCCACGTCCGCCAGTTTGTTCATGCCGACATCGATCACCGTCGCGCCCGGCTTCACATGCTCCGCGCGAATCAGGCCGATGCGCCCCACCGCCGCGACGAGAATGTCGGCCTGTCTCGTCAATGCTGCCAGTTCGCGCGTCCGTGAATGGCAAATGGTAACGGTGGCGTCGTGTTGCAGCAAGAGTTGTGCGAGCGGACGGCCGACGATGTGGCTGCGGCCGACGATGCAGGCGTGGCGGCCGCTGATTTCGATTCCCTCGCGCGTCATCAATTCGATAATTCCGGCGGGCGTGCAAGGCGCGAATCCCGGATGGCCGAGCGTGAGACGCCCGACGTTGACCGGGTGAAAGCCGTCAACGTCTTTCTCCGGGTCAATCGCCTCGATGACGCGCGCCTCGTCTACGCCGCGCGGCAATGGCAACTGGACGAGTATGCCGTCAACATCGTCCCGCGCGTTGAGCGTTGCGACCTCAGCCAGCAGTTCGCCCGTCGTCGTCTCTTCGGGCAGCTCGTGATGCTCGGAGCGAAAACCCAACGTCTCCGAGGCGCTCACCTTATTACGCACATACACGGCCGACGCGGGATCATTCCCCACACGCACCACCACCAGGCACGGAACATACCCGTGCTCCGCTTTCAAACGCGCCGCCTCACTACTCACTTCACGCTTGATCTCTTCGGCCACACGCGCCCCGTCGATAATTCCCGCGCGCCGCTTCTCTTCATTCATAGTCAACATAGAACGGCAAAAGGTTCGGGGCATCCTACCATATTTCATCAACACTCGATCACGCTCGGCGGGGCGGCGGCGCGCCCATAACCGGGCAATAATTCGGGTTTCTCAAAAACTCTCCGCGCGTGAAATGCGGAAGGCTCGCGGGTAGTTTGCACTACCCGCGAGCCTTCCGCGTTTACGCGGCCTTCTTAGATCAATGCCGGTGAGGGGACAATCAAATGCGTAAACTTACTGTGGGGAAATCTCTCCGCGCGCAACAACTTTTAGCGCGGGCGTGCGGCGCAACGCGCCGCGCGGTTCAACGGCTGCCGCGGCCGGCCAACTTATGCAACTCGCCGGGGTTGCTTGCGCTGCCGTTTTTTCTGTCCAACAGGGAGTTGCAAGTGGCGATCAGGTCTTTCAACCCGGTCGGCTTATTCAAAAAAGCGTCCGCCCCTGCCGCCAACGCTTCGTCGTGCCTGAGACTGCCCGTGAACAGGATGATCGGGGTGCGCCGACGGTGTGCGAGTTGACGCGCCCGGTGGATTAGCGACAGGCCGCTCTCGCCCGGCAGTTGGGCATCCAGAATGATCAAATCATAGTGCTCATCGGCTTCGAGTTTCTTCAAAGCCGCCGCGCCGTCGCGGCAAATATCCACTTGCCAGCTTTCGAGTTCCAATAACTGCTTGACCGTGAAGAGAACCAGATCGTAGTCCTCGGCATATAGGATTCTAGTCTGCTGCAAATTAAATTACCTTCCTTCTCCCTGGTGAGGTTGGCAAGAAGAGCTTATGTAGTCGCGTCGGATGGCGACCCGACCCCCTCCGTTGCACGCGCAGCAACATCCGTTCCTTTACTTCAAAATTTCGTCGTGGAAAATTCGCCGGTTGATTTAACTCACGATTTACAGGGATTTAAGACGGAATTACGGCCGGGCGCACACAGAGCGCGGCTCGCATGTTGGAAGGAGATATTTTGAAGTGGTAATAATTTACACGGCGCGCAGGGGCATCGGCCGTGTAACAGATGACAGGAAGCCGTTTAACTTACCTTGAAAGATAACTTGCAAGGCGTACCGATTCGGTCGCGAGATTGACACGGAAAGCGCGAACCCGCGAAATCGGGTCAACCCCTAGTTCAGTTTCGAGAGTTCGACTTGTTTTCGGGTCGCATGATACTCACGCGGCGCGTGCGCGTCGGCGTGCGCAGGGCGAGCAGATCATTGTGCCGCCCGTTGACGATATAGGCGAGACCCTGATGCGTCACGTTGAGGAGGCGCGCGGCGCGCGTGATGCTCCCGCCCGCGGTATCCAGGGCGCGCCGGATCAAACCGCGCTCGTAGGCGCGCACCTCTTCTTCGAGCGAACAGCCCGACCACTCGGCGGCGAAATTAGACTTGTTCGTCTGCCTGAGCGCGACCGTCTCAACCGCTTTTGCCGTGATCGAAGCGCCTTCCGGAGCGGTGATGAAGGTTCGCTCGATGAGTATGCGTAACTCGCGCGCGTTGCCGCGCAGAGGCAGACGAGCCATCGCCGCCAAACTTTCGGGCGTGAATTCAACCTGCTTGTGATAATGCTTCCGGGCGAGCGCGATGAAATGCTCTGCGAGCGCGGGGATGTCTTCGGGTCTCTCCCTGAGCGGCGGCAGTTCGAGGTGAAAAGCGTTCAAACGATAAAACAGGTCGGCGCGGAACAGGCCGCGACTCACGCGCTGCCGCAAGTCGTGATTGGTCGCCGCGATGATGCGCACGTTGACCCGCACCGGCAGCGAACTCCCAATCGGGTATATCTCCCCGTGGTCTATCAACCGCAGCAGCTTGGCTTGATGCGCGAGACTCAGTTCGCCGATCTCATCGAGGAAGAGTGTGCCGCCTTCGGCTTCGCGCGCGGTGCCCGCGTAATCCTCTGATGCGTCGGTGAAACTTCCCTTCTTGTGTCCGAACAGTTGCGACTCGACGAGCGTGTCGCACAACGCGGCGCAGTTGAGCGCGATGAGGCGACCACGGCGGCCGCTCCACTCATGCACCAGGCGCGCCAGCACGTCTTTGCCCGTCCCCGTCTCGCCGGTCAGCAGAACCGAGCCTTCGCCCCGCGCGACGGTCTTCGCCTCCTGCAATAAACTCGCGGTCTTTGCCGAGCCGTGGACGAACTCGCAATCGCTCATTTCGACCGCCTTCTCAGCCCGCACCGGCGGCGGCGTGATGAGGTGGCGGGCGCAAGCGCGCAGGCGCGAGAGCAGTTCCGGCTGTTGTGTCTGCGACAGCAATTCGTCGGCGCGCATGTAGATGGCTTGCAACTCCTCAGGCGCGCAATCACGCGTCAGTTCCTCGAAGATGGTGAGCAGGGCGCAGGCTGCGCCTTCCCGGTTGTTGAGCAGCTCGTTGATGGCGACTGCCCGCTGGAAGGCTTCGCGCGCCTGCGTGCGCCGTTCAAGTCGCGTGAGGGCGAGGCCGTGCGTGATCAGAGCCTCCGACAATAAGGCTTGCTCGTCGCCGCGCTCCAAGGCACGGATGGCGGCGCGCACGACCCGCTCGGCTTCGGAGTTGCAGCCTTGCGCGAGTAAGGCGCGGGCGCGCGTTTCATCAACCTGCGCGGCGCGCACTGCGTCCTTCAATCTGATGAAGAGGCGGCGCGCGCGCGCGAGATGTTCGAAGGCTTCATCGAAACGTCCGGCGCGGAAGAGGGAGAAGCCTAAATTGTTTTCGACGCTGGCAAGGTAATGCGTATGTCCCGCTTGTTCCAGATGGAAACTCGCCGCCGTTAGTTCGAGCAAAGCGTTGTCGATGTAGTCGGGGCGTCGTTCCGCGACGCCGAGAGACTCCCAGGTGCCGGCCAGCGTGCTGTGGAATTTGCCTTTCAGAGCGTGGCTCTCGCACTCTCTGATTAGAGGCGCGGCTTCGAGCAGGATCGTGAGCGCATCACGGTGGCGCGCGGCAGACCGTTCGACTTCCGCCTGTCTCACCAGGGCTAACCCTTTTAACTCAAGCTCCGCATCCGGCAGACCTTCCAAAGCGTGTCGCAACGTGACGCGCGCCTCGTCGTAACAACCCTCGCGCCAATAGCACCAGGCCAACTCGATATTCGCCTCCGCCGCCCTGCCCGCCTCGCCGAGCGCGGCGAACAGCGACATGCTTTCGCTGATCAAATCTTTCGCCGCGTCTTGCGACCCCGCGACCTGATGCGCGCTGCCCATCCATCCGCTCAGTGCGCCCACACGCAACAAAACCACTGCCTGAGTGCGTTTTTCAAAGCCTCCGAGGTCGGGGCGCACGCCGATTCCCTGCCACAGCGCGCCCAACGCCTGTCGCGCGGTTTCGTAGTTTCCGGCGTTTTCGAGTTCCTGCGCGAGCGCGCAACGGAGTTGCGCCTGCGCTTCGGCGGTGCGTCCGATTTCGTCAATTTGGTGAAGCAGCGTAGTGGTTAAACTCATGTGAGGCTTAGTCTTATGCTCCTTAGCAAGGTTTTTTGCGGAAACGCGAATTTTTTACCCGAAGATGATATGATGCGCCCTCGACATTTACCAAACCGCTTCAGCGTCATTAACGCGGGCACATTTAAACCTCAGGAGAATCTCAATGCGAACTTTGCGTCGAATTTGCGCCATCGCTTTATTAACAGCAGCCTTCTCAACACTTACGTTGGCCGAAGAGGGCTGGATCGGCACCGGCAACAAGCCGCCCCAAAGCATTCCCACCACAATTGTGTCTGATGAAATGCCGGAATTAATCATCGCCGACACTGGTGAGGAGTCCAGCTTCTTCGATGAGTTGTACGAGGCGACCCTATTATACCTGCAAATGAACTTGTTTTAGCTTTAACGAATTCTTGACCACTCACGGAAGTTGCCCGCTCACTCGCCCCGACAATTAGAGATTTACGCCAGTCGCGCGAGATGCCGGAGGCTTCGAGACCGGCTGCGCTTCGAACAATTCCGACGCTCGTCTGACCGCGTTTGCCGGTGAGGCCGATTTTGTTGTGCGCAAAAGACTTAGAAATCCGATTCCGCGCCCCGACAAGTCGGCCTTTTCTGTCTTTCTCACGAAGCATCCTACTCTCATTTTTGCGTGAAAAGCAATAATTATTATGGCCTTTCCGAAGACGCGGACGCCCCCGCCGTGCGAAAATTATCCCTATTTTGCGCCCTCAGCCGATGGCGGTTGGAACACTTGATTTGAAGCGTGTTATACAAACGATGTGTTACGCGAAAATTTTATTTCGATGTTATCCCTTGACGGCATGATTTATGAGACACAAGACAACAGCTAAAAACGGGCGCGGGCTACTGCTCGTGCTGAGCGCAGCCGCGTGCGCGTTTCTCTGCGGGTGCGCCCGGCAACCCGATGAGAGCCGCGCACAGCGATATGAATTGAAGGGCACGGTCGTCTCCTCCAATAAGGCGCAGCAACAGGTCGTCATCCAGCACGAAGAGGTGCCCGGTTTCATGGAGGCGATGACGATGCCATTCACGCTCCGGGAAGAAGCGGCCTACGACGTGATGCGCCCCGGCGACCGGATACAAGCCACCCTCGTGGTGGACAATGAACGGACGCGTCTGGAAAACCCGATCATCACCCAGGCCATTCCCGCCGCTGCCGCGACGCCTACGCCGGCCGACGGGCCGACCGAACCGGAAATCGGCGCGCTCGCCCCCGACGCGTCGCTCGTCAATCAGGACGGCAAGAAGATTACCCTGCAACAGTATCGCGGGCGCGCTCTCGTCCTCACCTTCATTTACACGCGCTGCCCTCTGCCCGATTACTGCACCTTGATGAGCAACAACTTTGCCGAACTCAATCGGGAGTTGCACGGTTCGCCGGAACTGCGCGACCGCGCGCACCTGCTCAGCATCACACTCGACCCGGCCTACGACACCCCGCAGGTCTTACGCAGCTACGGCGCGGCGCACACGGAAAACTATCAGAGCGAAAAGTTTGAAGGGTGGGAATTCGCGACCGGGCAGCCCGGCGAGATCGAGCGCGTGGCACACTTTTTCGGCTTGAGTTACAGACGGGAAGGCGAGCAGATCAATCATTCGCTGCGCACGGCCATCATCGCCCCGGACGGCAAACTTTATAAACTGTACCGGGGCAACGAGTGGAAGCCCGCCGAAGTGTTGCGCGATCTGCGCGCGCTGAACGGCACGCATCAACCTTCCTGAAAAACAGGAAGCGGCGCGTAATAAACGCGCCGCTTCCGAAAGTTGACCGGAGGGCGTTGCCGTCGTCAGCCTTTGAGTTTTTTAATCTCTTCGGTCAGCACCGGAATGACTTCGAAGAGATCGCCGACGATGCCATAGTCGGCGATGTCGAAGATGGGCGCTTCCGGGTCTTTATTGACGGCGACGATGGTGGTCGCGTTCTTCATACCGACGAGGTGCTGGATCGCGCCGGAGATGCCGAGCGCGATGTAGAGTTTGGGCGTGACGGTTTGCCCCGACGAACCGATCTGACGATCAATCGGCAGCCACCCGGCGTCGCAGATGGGGCGAGAGGCCGCGATTTCGCCGCCGAGCAGGGCGGCCAACTGCTCTGCGAGCGCAATGTGCTCCTGTCCCTTGATGCCGCGTCCGATGGCGATGATGGTGTCGGCCTTCGTCAGGTCGACGGCCTGCTTCACTTCCTGAAACGGTTCCTCCGGCTGCATCCTCACTTCGCCCACTTCGACCTGCAAAGACTCGACCGCGGCCGCCGCTCCGCCGCGCTCCGCCTGATCCGCGCGATACGCGCCCGACTGGAACGTGGCGAACACGGGCGGCTCGTTGTTTGCCACCACGTCGGCGTCGATCTTTCCTTGAAAGATGCGCCGGGAGAACGTCACCGCGCCGTCCGACACGGTGGCGCGCACGCAATCGCTGATTAAATCCTTGCCGAACCGCGCCGCCAATTTCGGCGCATAATCGCGCACGAGATACGTGTGCGGCATGATGACGAATTGCGGTTCGAGCGTGCGCACGGCTCGCTCCATCGCGTCGGCGTAACCGTCGGGCGTGTAGTCGGCCAGCTTCGGATTTTCGACCGAGACGACCTTGTCGAGTTTGTAAGCCGCAACTTCGCCCGCCAGCGCGGCGTCCGTGCCGAGCACGACGGCCGAGACGGGCTGACCGAGCGACGCGCCGAGTTGCTGCGCGGCGGCGATGGCCTCGAAGGAAGTTTTGTTGAACGCACCGCCACGGTGCTCTGCGAAAACTAGGATTCCGTTTGGCATAATTTAGCTGTTAGCTGTTAGCTGTTAGCAAATCAACCTGTCAGGCTAATCGCTAAAAGCTAACAGCTCCTTAAAATATTCTGGCTTCCGTTCGTAACTTCTCCGCGAGTTGCGCCGCTCCGGCCTTGGCGTCGCCGTCGCCGAGAAACTGCGTCTGCTTGGTCTTTTGCGGGAAGTAAATTTTCGTGATGCGTTGGTGCGCGACCGCGCCCGCGGCGTCCGCGGAGGGCGCGAGTTCTTTAATCTCTTTCTTCTTCGCCGCCATGATGCCCTTCAGCGTGGCGTAGCGAATCTGGCTGATGCCGGATTGAATCGTGAGCAGCGCGGGGCGCGTCATCGCGTACCACTGATACCAGCCGCTCTCCAGTTCCCTCTTCACGCGCAGCCCCTCGCCCGAAGCGTCAACCTCGATCACGATGGTGGCATGCGGCAGCCCCAACAACTCCGCGAGGATCACGCCTGTCTGCGCGAAACCGTTGTCGTCGGATTGCAAGCCCGTCAGAATGAGATCGGCCTGCTCGTCTTTGATCGCCTCGGACAAGACTTTCGCCGCCGCGTATGGCCCTAGATGAGCCGTATCGTCGGAGGCGACGATGTGGATCGCGCGGTCAGCCCCGCGTGCGAGCGCGTCCTTGATGACGCTCTTGACGCGCTGCGCCCCGAGCGAACAGACGACGACTTCGCCGCCGTGCTTCTCTTTCAGACGCAGAGCCTCTTCGAGCGCGTAGCCGTCTGACTCGTTGACCTCGAAGGAGAGGTCGCCCTCCTCGATCCACGTCTCGCTTTTGTTGATCCGCAGGATCGCATCCTTGTTGGCGACCTGCTTCATGAGCACGATAATTTTCATAGTCTCTTGTCCGTTGTCCGTGGTCAGTAGCCAGTTGTTTTCGTGTGACCCGGTTTGAGTCTTAATCTTTAGAGAGCGAGTTACCCGGTCACATGCAACGGACGACCGACAACCGACCACGGACGGTTATTCATTCCTCGAAACGTTTAAAAAGTAACGCCGCGTTCGTGCCGCCGAAACCGAAACTGTTCGAGAGCGCGTAGTTGACGCGCGCCTCGCGGGCTTCGTTCGGCACGTAATCGAGGTCGCATTCCGGGTCGGGGTTGACGTAGTTGATCGTCGGCGGCAGCATGTTGCGCGTGATCGCAAGCACGGAGAAGACGGCTTCGATGCCGCCCGCCGCGCCCAGCAGATGCCCCGTCATGGATTTCGTCGAACTGACCGCGAGACGATCTGCGTGCGCGCCGAAAGTTTTCCTGATGGCGAGCGTTTCAAACTTGTCGTTGTAGGGCGTGGAGGTGCCGTGCGCGTTGATGTAGTTGATTTGTTCGGGTTGCGCCCCGCCGTCGCGCATCGCCATTTGCATGACCCGGATCGCGCCGGAGGCGGTTTCGTCCGGCATCGTGATGTGGAAAGCGTCGGCCGTCGCGCCGTAGCCGACCAACTCGGCGTAAATCTTCGCGCCGCGCGCTTTGGCAAACTCCAATTCTTCGAGGATCATCAGACCCGCGCCCTCGCCGATGATGAAGCCGTCGCGGTCGCGCTCGAAGGGGCGCGACGCATGAGACGGATCGCTGTTGTGCGTCGAGAGCGCGCGCATGGCCGCGAAGCCCGCGACGCTCATCGGCGTGATGGCCGATTCCGCGCCGCCGCAGATCATCACGTCGGCGTCGCCGCGCGCAATGATCTTGAAACTGTCGCCGATGGCGTGCGCGCCCGCGGCGCAGGCCGTCGCCGTGGCCGAGTTCGGCCCCTTCGCGCCGAAGCGGATGGAGACTTGACCGGCGGCGAGATTGACGATTGCCGAAGGGATAAAGAAGGGCGAGACGCGGCTGGGGCCGTCATCGAGAAGTTTAGAGTGTTCGCGTTCGATAGCCCAGAAGTCGCCGATGCCGCTGCTGATGTAAGTGCCGACGCGCTCCGACAAGTGGTCGGGAAACTTCTGCCCCCGCTCGACGAGACCGCTATCGTAGATCGCCTCGTCCGAGGCGGCCACGGCGTAATGGATGAACGCGCCCATCTTGCGCGCTTCCTTCTTCTCGATGAACTTGAGCGGGTCGAACTCCTTGATCTCGGCCGCGATCTTGACGGAGAACTTCGTCGTATCGAACTTCTCGATGTAGCCCACGCCGCTGCGGCCTTCCAACAAGGCAGCCCACGTGGATTCAACTGTCAAACCGACGGGAGTAACGAGGCCGAGTCCCGTAACCACGACGCGACGTTTCAAATTACTGCTCCTCCCTCCGAGGGATTGCTCGTGCCGACGCCCCGGCGAACGCGGCCGGATCGGGCGCGCACGCTTTATTTAGAGGCGACGAAGATTTCCGGTTCGGAGTAAAACGGCGATGGTGAGTCGCGCGGATGCCGCCGGGCGACAGCGGCGGCGGCGGCGCGGCGACCCGTTCGCCTTCGTCTTACGCCTTGTTCAAATGCTGATCTATGTAGTTGTAGGCGTCGCGCACGCTCTGAATTTTCTCGGCGTCCTCATCGGGAATCTCGATGCCGAACTCCTCCTCGAAACGCATGACGAGTTCGACGGTGTCGAGCGAGTCGGCTCCGAGGTCGTCAATGAAGCGGGCGTTCGGCGTCACCTCATTTTCGTCCGCGCCGAGTTCGTCAACGATGATCTGTTTCACTTTAGTCTCGATCTCTGCTTGATCGGGCATCGTAGTTTGTGCTCCTTCGGTCAATTAAAAAATAGAAAAACTTGGTCTTGGTGTTAAGCGCAAATTAAAACACGCCCGCACGTTAATTGCCACCGCCCGCGGGCTTAACTCTCGCCGAGCGCGGCGCGCGTGGCCTCAAGGCTCGCCGCGTCCGCGACGTTCAAGCAACGGGCATCGGAAATCGTCTGGCGCACGAGTCCGGCGAGAACTTTGCCGGGGCCGACTTCGATAAACGTCTCGACGCCCGCGCCCGCCAGCCACTCGATTGATTCCAGCCAGCGTACCGGCGATGTCACCTGTCGCACCAGCGACGAGCGCGCCGCGCTCCCGTCGCGGATCGCCACGGCGTCGGCGTTACAGACGAGCGGCACGCGCAAATCCGCAAACTCAAGTTGCTCCAAGTCCGCGCCCAGACGATCCTGCGCGGGCTGCATCAGCGCGCAATGGAAGGGTGCGCTGACCGGCAGCTTGACCGCGCGTTTCGCCCCGCGCGCTTTCAAAATCTCCATCGCACGCGCCACGGCCGGGGCGTGCCCGGCGATCACGATCTGCTTCGGCGAGTTGATGTTCGCGGGGCTGCACACCTCGCCCTCCGCCGCTTCACGGCAGGCGTCCGCGACCGTCTCCGCATCCGCGCCGAGGATGGCCGCCATCGCGCCCGCCCCGACGGGCACGGCCTCTTGCATGTAGCGACCGCGCGCGCGCACCGTCCGCACCGCATCCCGCAGCGTGAGCGCGCCGGAGGCGACGAGCGCGGAGTATTCGCCCAAGCTGTGACCGGCGACGAAGGCGGGCGCGGGCAACCCCTCGGCCTCCATCGCCCTGAGGGCTGCGACCGAAACGGTCAGGATCGCGGGCTGCGTGTTCTCCGTCAACTGTAAGGCTTCGTTCGGCCCTTCAAAACAGAGTTGCGAGAGCGCAAAGCCGAGCGCGTCGTCGGCCTCCGCGAATACCTCGCGCGCCGACGCGAAGTGATCGGCCAACTCGCGCCCCATCCCGGCAACTTGCGAGCCTTGCCCCGGAAAAATGTATGCGACAGTCATTTTAAATCTGGGGAAAGGGGGAAGGGGGAAAGGGGGAAAGGAACATTCATCTTCCTCCCTTACCCTTTACCCTTTTCCCCTTTCCCATCTTCTTAAGCTTACCAGCGCATCAGGGTCGCGCCCCAGGTGACGCCGCCGCCGAAGGAGGCCAGCAGCACGAGGTCGCCTTCGCTGATGCGTCCCTGCTCGACACACTCGTCGAGCGCAATCGGGATCGAGGCCGAGGAGGTGTTGCCGTGCATGGCGATGTTGGAATAGACGATCTCGGTATCAACTTTCAGATTGTTCGCCACGGCGTCCGTAATGCGTTGATTGGCCTGATGGGGGATGAACAGTTTCACGTCTTCTCCCTTGTAGCCCGCCTCTTCCAGCACCTCGCGCGACACGTCCGCCATCGAACGCACGGCCACCTTGAACAACTCGTTGCCCTTCATGCGAAAGAAGTGCTGGCCGCTCGTCACGTTGTCGGCGGAGATGCCGAGGCGCGTGCCGCCGCCGGGCGCGTAGAGTTGTTCGGCGTAGCGTCCGTCGGAGCGGATGCGCGTGCCGAGGATGCCGCGCTCGCCTTCGGCCGCGCCGAGCAGAGCCGCGCCCGCGCCGTCGCCGAAGATGACGCAGGTCGCGCGATCCGTATAGTCAACGTAGCGCGTCAACACTTCCGCGCCGATGACGAGCGCGTAGCGCGCCTGGCCGCCGCGGATCATCTGGTTGGCGAGCGTCAGGCCGTAGAGAAAACCGGAGCAGGCGGCGGCCAGATCGAAGGCGGCGGCGCGGTGCGCGCCGAGTTCGGTCTGGATCAGGCAGCCGGTCGAGGGGAGAAGCTGATCGGGCGTGACGGTGGCGCAGATGAGCAGGTCTATCTCGGAGGGGTCGATGCGCGCGCGCTCGATGGCCTGCTGCGCGGCGCGCACGGCGAACTGCGACGTGTACTCGCCGTCGGCGGCCTTGTGCCGCTCCTTGATCCCGGTGCGCGAAGTGATCCACTCGTCCGACGTTTCGACCAATTCTTCGAGGTCGGCGTTAGTCAACACGCCTTCCGGGTAAGCGCGCCCCGTGCCCAAAATGCGTGCGTTCGTGTTCGCCATCTTTAATCTCCAGCTTTCGACATCTGAAATTTCTCGTCGGACAACTCCAATTCGCGCGCGTGCGTTTCGGCGATGCCCTCTTCGATGCGGTCGCTTGCGCCGTGCTCGGCAAACTCCTTGACGATGCGCACCGCGCTGCGGATGGCGCGCGCATTTGAACTGCCGTGGCCGATCACGACGAGGCGTTGCACGCCGAGCAGCGGCGCGCCGCCGTATTCCGAATAGTCGAGTTTCTTTTTCAAACGTTGGAAGGCCGGGCGCGCCAGCATCGCCCCGGCCTTCGTGATGGCCGAAGCGGACAGTTCGCGTTTGATGAGCGAGATGACGGCGTCCTGCAAGCCTTCGGAGAGTTTGAGCATCACGTTGCCGGTGAAGCCGTCCGTGACGATCACGTCAACCGCGCCCGTGAACACGTCGCGCCCTTCGACGTTGCCGACGAAATTCAAACTGCTCAACTCGCGCAAGAGCGGGAACGCTTCCTTCGTCAACTCGTTCCCCTTCGCCTCCTCCTCGCCGATGCTCATCAAGCCGACCGCCGGCCGGTTCGTGCCGAGCACGGAGCGCGAATAAGCGTCGCCCATGATAGCAAACTGCGCCATCTGGTGCGGTTTGCAATCCGAGTTCGCGCCTACGTCCAACAGCAGCACGGGCTTGCCCGCCTTCGTCGGGATCAGAGCCGCGAGCGCGGGGCGATCCACGCCGGGCAGCATGCCGATGACCATCTTGGCCGTCGCCATCGCCGCGCCCGTGTTGCCCGCCGAGACGAAACCGTCCGCCAATCCTTCGGCGACGAGTTTCGCGCCGATCCGCAACGAACTCTTTTTCTTCCGGCGGACGGCGACGGCGACCGCCTCGTCCATGCCGACCACTTCCGCCGCCTCGACGAATTCGATCCGATAGTCGCCGTCCCTGCGCCAACCGCAGCGACGCAACTCGGGCACGACTTTTTCCGGCTGGCCGACGAGAATGACGCCGATTCCGAAGTCGCGCGCGGCGGCCATCGCGCCGTCGATCTCCGGATGCGGGGCGCGGTCTGTGCCCATCGCATCCACCACGACTTTACCCGTCAGTAGGCGTCCTTGCTTCATCTTGTGGTGCGCGTCGGAGGAGATCGCCGCAAACCGCCGCCAAACGCTTAGACTTCGCTGTTGACGCGAACCACTTCACGGCCTTTGTAATGACCGCACTTCGGGCAGACGCGATGAGGCATGCGCGGCTCCTGGCAGTTCGGGCAGGTTTGTGTCTGCGGGGCGCGCAGGGCGTCGTGCGCACGGCGTTGACGGGTGCGCGCTTTGGAATGTCGTCGTTTAGGATTAGGCATAATAGCTCCGTTTAG
>DASQNL010000617.1:0-3779 GCA_035644995.1 Pyrinomonadaceae bacterium
AGTACACGGGGCAGGACGACATCGTCATCGGCACACCCATCGCGGGGCGCACGCGCCGGGAGACGGAGGGGTTGATCGGCTGCTTCGTCAACACGCTCGCCCTGCGCACGAAGGCGGAAGCGGGCGACAATTTCCTGACCCTGCTGGGGCGCGTGCGCGAAGCGGCCATCGGGGCTTACGCCCATCAGGAGTTGCCTTTCGAGCAACTGGTCGAGGAGATGCATCCCGAACGCGGGCAGACGCACACGCCGCTCTTTCAGGTGATGTTCGCTTTGCAGAACGCGCCGGCCGGCGTGCTCAGCCTGCCCGGCCTGTCGCTCAGCTATTTCGAGGAGGGCAGCCGCCGCGCTGGCAGCGAGATGACGCTCGCGCATCTCACGCTCATCATGGAGGAGAACGCGGAAGGGCTGCGCGGGTCGTTGCTCTACAACGCGGGGCTGTTCACGGAGGCAAGCATCGAACGGCTGCTCGGCCACTTCGAGACGCTGCTCGCGAGCATTGCCGCCGACCCACGGCGGAATCTCTCGAACCTGTCCCTCCTTTCAGAGGAGGAGCGAAGCCGGTTGCTTCAACAGTGGAACGAGACGGCCGTCGCATTTCCCCGCCACGCTACGCTCGCCGAACTCTTCGCCGAGCAGGCGGCGCGCCGCCCCGAAGCCGTCGCTCTCGCGTTCGGAGATGAGCGTCTGACTTACGCCGAACTCGACGCGCGCTCCAACCAGTTAGCCCGTTACTTACGCGCGCAGGGCGTCGCTCCCGAATCGCTCGTCGGCCTCTGCGTGGAGCGTTCGATGGAGATGGTGGTCGGCCTGCTCGGCATCCTCAAGGCGGGCGGCGCATACCTGCCGCTCGACCCGGAGTACCCGCGCGAACGGCTCTCCTACATGCTCGCGGACGCGCGCCCCTCGGTCGTGCTGACGCAGGAGCGTCTGGAGGCGGGATTGCCGGAGCAGGCGGGGCGCGTGTTGCGTCTCGACACGGACTGGCCGCTCATTGCCGCCGAGCGCACCGACAGCCCCGGCGTCGTCTCCACGGCCGACAACCTCGCTTACGTCACTTACACGTCAGGCTCGACGGGTCGGCCGAAGGGCGTCTGCGTAACGCAGCGCAACGTCGCCCGTCTGGTTAAGGGGGCTGACTTCGCGAGCTTCGACGAAGCTGAAGTCTTCTTACAGATGGCTCCCGTCACCTTCGACGCTTCGACCTTCGAAATCTGGGGAAGCCTGCTCAACGGAGCGCGCCTCGTCATCATGCCGCCGGGTCGCGCGTCGCTCGAAGAGTTGGGACGCGTTCTCGCCGACCACGGCGTGACGACCCTCTGGCTCACCGCCGGTCTGTTTCACTTGATGGTTGACGAGCGGCTCGCGGACTTGCGCGGGCTGCGACAACTGCTGGCGGGCGGCGACGTGCTCTCGCCCGCGCACGTGCGGAAGTTTCTCGCCGGTGCAGGCTCGCAATGTCGCCTCATCAACGGCTACGGGCCGACGGAGAACACCACCTTCACCTGTTGTTACCCGATGAGCGACGGACTCGAACCCGGCGGCAGCGTGCCCATCGGCCGCCCCATCGCTAACACGCGGGTTTACGTGCTCGACGCCAATCTTGAACCCGTCGTGACCGGAGCCGCGGGCGAACTTTACACGGGCGGCGACGGCCTCGCGCGCGGCTATCTCAATCAACCGGCGCTGACGGCCGCGCGCTTCATCCCCGACCCCTATGCCGCCGCGCCCGGCTCTCGTCTCTACCGGACGGGCGACATGGCGCGCTATCTCGCCGACGGGCGGCTGGAATTCTTAGGACGCAAGGACGAGCAGGTGAAGGTGCGCGGGTACCGCATCGAGTTGGGAGAGGTGGAGGCGGCGTTGCGCGCGGCTCCGGGCGTGCGGGATTGCGCGGTGGCGGCGCGCGAGGACGGGACGGGCGGGCGCACCCTCGTTGCATATTTCGTGGGTGGCGGGGAAGGGGCGATTTTGCGTGAGCGGATGGCGGAGACGCTGCCGGGGTACATGGTGCCGTCGGCGTTCGTGAAGTTGGAAGCGTTGCCGTTGACGCCCAACGGCAAGCTCGACCGCCGCGCACTGCCTGAGCCTGTCGTCTCCGAAACCGCGAATCACACGGAAGGGCTACGGCCAAACGAAGAGTTGGTGGCCGGTCTCTTCGCGGAGATGCTGGGCGCGGAGAGGGTCGGCGTCGAAGCCAACTTCTTTGAACTCGGCGGCCACTCGCTGCTCGCCACCCGGCTTGCGACGCGGCTCCGGGAAATCTTCAAGATTCAGTTGCCGCTCAGGGTCGTCTTCGAGGCGGCGACTCCGGCCGGCATCGCGTCCGCCGTCGCCGACGCGCTCCGCGACGCCGCGCACATGCCGCCGCCCCCGCCGATACTCCCCGGCCGGCGCGGACGGCAGTTGCCGCTCTCCTACGCTCAACAAAGGCTCTGGTTTCTCCACCAACTCGAACCCGAGAGCGCGGCTTACAACGTGCTCACGGCCGTGCGCCTGCGCGGCGAGTTTGACGCACAAGCGGTCGCTCAATCGCTGGCCGAGTTGGTGCGCCGCCATGAAGTGCTGCGGACGGTCTTCAAAGTCGTTGACGGCCAGCCGACGCAGGTCGTCAAGGAGACGATGCCTTTGTCTCTCGGCCGGGTCGATTTGAGCGCGGGCGACGAGGCCGACCGTGAAGAAGCGGTGCGGCAGGCCATCAGGGCGGAGGCCGGTCAACCTTTCGACCTGGGGCGCGGGCCGCTGTTGCGCGCGCGCCTCCTGCGTCTCTCCGAAGCGGAACACGTGCTCGTCCTCGCCATGCACCACATCGTCTCCGACGGATGGTCGATGGACATTCTGGTGCGCGAGTTGACCGCGCTCTACGAGTCGTTCCGCCGGGGCGAGACGCCGCCGCCCTTCGAGTTGCGCGTGCAGTATGCCGATTACGCGTGCTGGCAGCGCGAGTGGTTACGCGGCGAGACTTTGGAAGCGCAGCTTGCTTACTGGCGGCGACAACTCGGCGCGCCTCTCCCGGTGCTCGAACTCCCGACTGACTTCCCGCGCCCGGCCGCGCTGGCGCACCACGGCGCGAGCGAATCGTTCGCCCTCGCCGGGGAGGTGGCGCGCGACCTCAAGGCCGTCAGCCGCCGCGAAGGCGTGACGCTCTTTATGACGCTGCTCGCGGCCTTCCAGACGCTCCTGTTGCGCTACACCGGGCAGGACGACATCATCGTCGGCTCGCCCATCGCCAACCGCACCACGGCCGAGACGGAAGGACTCATCGGCTGCTTCATCAACACGCTTGCCCTGCGCGCAGACCTCTCCGGGGGCGTCACGTTCAGCGAGCTGCTCCGCCGCGTGAGAGAAGTCACGCTCGGAGCTTACGCGCATCAGGACGTGCCGTTCGAACTGCTCGTCGAGGAGTTGCAGCCGGAGCGGAAGGCCAACTATTCGCCGGTCTTTCAGGTCTGGTTCGTGCTGCACAACGCGCCCGCGCGCCCGGCCGCGCTGAGCGGACTCTCGCTCAGCCAGGAGCCGGTCGAAACCGGCACGGCGCAGTTCGACTTGACGATGGCGATGAGCGAATCGGGCGGCACGCTCGGCGGTTCGCTCACCTACAACACGGAACTTTTCCGGCGCGAGACCGTGCTTCGCATGCTCGATCATTTTCAGGAGTTGCTCGGAGAAGTTGCGCGCGACCCCGAACAGCCCTTGCTCGACATCCCTCTCTTTCCCGGACAGGCGGCCGTCGCGCCCGCCGCGCGGACGGGCGCGCGAGCCGTCGGCGAAGTTGAAGAC
>DASQNL010000618.1:0-2545 GCA_035644995.1 Pyrinomonadaceae bacterium
TGAAAGCGTCCGGGTTGAGCAGGTGCAAAAGTCCGACGGTGAGGAAGGCCGCAACGAGCGCGCCGCAGGCGAAACGCTCCCGGTTGGAGCGCACGAGCACCGTCCACGCGAACCAGACGAAGACGAGGCCGAGCCAGAGCATGAACGCGGTCGTGTAGAGGCGCAGTTCCGTCAAGCCGTACTCGCTCTGGTAAAGCCGCATGCGCGCGACCGCCGAAGCCATGATGACGAAAAGCAGCGCGACCTGCACTCCGGCCAGCGGGCGAAAGATGCGTTCGGCGGCGCGGCGGTCTTTGTTGAGCAGCGCGTGTGCGGCGAGCAGCAGCGGCAGCATCAAGCCCGCCACCCACGTCAACTCGAAGAAGCCGCGCCGCGCATATTCCGCGTAGGTCAACTCCGTGACGGACATGACGCGCGCCGCGCCGCCGAAGAAATAGCGAAACTGCACGGCGACGAAGCAGCCGAACAGGACGTTCAGCAACCCGAGCACGACGCCGACCTCGACCGCGCCGAGCGAGAAACTACGCTGCTGCGACGACGCCGCAGCCACTTGCGCCGCCTTGTTGATTGTCGCGCCCACCGTCGCACTCGTCGCACTCGTCGCCTTTGTAGCATCGCTCGTCGTCTGCCCGCGCACGTCGTTCGTTTGACCGCGCAAGTCGTCCGCTTGCCCGCTCGCGTCGTCCGCCCCGCGCGATGTTACGTCGTCGATCCTACCGTTTTCGCTATCGGTTTGCGCCGTCGCCCCGCCTTCGACGACGACGCTCACCGGCGGCTGTCTCGATTCGTTCGACGCGCCCGTCGCCGCGCCGCTTCGTTCCCTGTCGTCCGGCATCGTGATCGAGGTGTAGGCAGTAGTCGTGTCGGCGGGGGCGACCACCGGCGCGTCGTTGTGCACAATCGCGCCCGCCGCGCTTGCGTTCGACATCATGCCGCGCAGGAAACCACCCGTCATCCACGCGAACAGGAGCGCGAGGAAGAAATGCGAGAACATCGCGCCGTCGCCGAACTGGAACGTCTGCCGCATGATGCCCTCGAAGACGGCGTCGGCGGCCATGAAGAGCGCGCCGAAGAGGAACAGGAGCGGCACTGCGATTACCAGCCCGCGTGCCGCCGCCCACGCGTGGCGCATCGCGCCGTCGCGCGGAATCGTCGCCCATTCCACATCCTTGACGACGAGCGGCAAACTCGCGAACAACGCGTCGAACGCCGCGTGCCCGAGTCCCAGCGCGTAGTCTGCGAAACTCGCCAGCCGTATACTTCGCCCGCGCACGCGCCACGCCAAAAGCGCCAGCGCCGTCAGCAACGCCAGCGCGTCCAGGAATTTCAACGTCCCCGAATCGCGCCACGCGAACGCCGCCGCGAAGAACAGGAGCGGCGCGAACAGCCACCCGCCGTCCGCGCGCAAACTCACGCGCCCCGCGCCGTTGTGGTGCGCGTGCAGAGCCGCCATCGCCGCCACGAGCGCGCCCGTCCACAAAAAGACGTTCAAGCCCCACGGCGTCTGGCGCAGCAACGCATCGCCGAGCACACCCAGCAACAACGCCGCTTCCAAAACGTTCAACCCCAACTTCGTACGCTTACACATACACGCCTCCACACGAACCCGCTTCCGCCCGCCACTGTATGGACGTTCCACTCACGCACTTGTTCCAACATCCGACCCGCTTCCGACATCCAACTCGCCGCCGCTTTCATTAACTTTCATTTCCGATAGCGCCATTCTCAAATTCCCGTAAGCCGCCCTCGCGCCAACGCTTCAACCCGCCGCCGCAAACGGCACGCAACCGAAGCGTCGCTCGCGCGCGTGAAACTCCGCGACGGCTTCCGCCAGATCGTCGCCCGTGAAATCAGGCCACATCCGCCGCGTGAAATAGAGTTCGGCATACGCGCTCTCCCACAACAGGAAATCGCTCACACGCTGCTCGCCGCCCGTGCGTATCAACAAGTCAACGTCGCGCGCGGGCGCGCAGTCGTTCACCGCGCGACCCAACAGACGCGCAAACTCCGCGCGCGTCACCAAACTTGTCGACCTGCGCTCGGAGTTCAAAACTTGCGCCGCGCGCAAGATCGCCTCGCGTGAGGAGTAATCAACCGCGAGTCGCAGGCAGAGCGCACGCCCCGCGGACGTGCTCGCCTCCGCCGTCTCGATGGCGGCCAGGAGCGGCGGCATCAGGCGGTCGCGTCGCCCGACGACCGACAGGCGCACGCCGCGCTCCCTGAGCTTCTCCGTCTCCGTCGAGAGGTAACGTCCGAGCAGACGCATCAACAGCGACACTTCGCGCGGCGGTCGCCCCCAGTTGTCCGAAGAGAACGCGTAGAGCGTGAGCGTCGTGATGCGCAAATGGGGCGCGGCCTCCACCACGCGGCGCACGGCCTCCGCGCCCGCCGCGTGTCCCGCCGTGCGCGCCCGCCCGCGCGCCTGCGCCCAGCGCCCGTTGCCGTCCATGATGATCGCGACGTGCAGGCCGTCGTCGCCACCGCCTATCGCGTTTTGTAAAGCCCTTTGTTTCATAAAGTGAATGAGCAAAAAAATTTGCGTTCA
>DASQNL010000619.1:0-12117 GCA_035644995.1 Pyrinomonadaceae bacterium
CGCGACCGACAAGTTTGAGACTTACATCCTCGCGGAGTTGATTCCCGACGTGGAGCGTCGCTACCGCACGCTCGCCACGCGCGACGCCCGCGCCGTCGCGGGACTTTCGATGGGCGGCTACGGCGCGTTGAAGTTCGGCGTCAAGCACCCGCAAATGTTCGCCCTCGCGGCGTCTTTGAGCGGCGCGTTCGGCGCGCCTTCATGGGACGCGAACGACCCCGGCCTGTTCGCCTTCGTCAAGCCCTCCATCGCGCGCACCTATGGCGCGATGGACAACCCCACGCGCGCCGCCAACGACCTCTTCAAACTCTTCGCCGACCTGCCGCCCGAACGCTTCCCCACGCTCCCCTTCATCTACTTCGACTGCGGCACGGAAGACTTTCTCATCAACTCGAACCGCGCACTCTCGGAACTCCTGCTCCGACGAAAAATCCCCCACGAATATCGCCAACTCCCCGGCGCGCATAGTTGGCCTTACTGGGACGCGCAGGTGCAGGAAGTGCTCAAACTCGCCGCGCGCAAACTTCGCGCGCCGCAATAGTAGTTATGCCGTTTCGCGGTGATGACTATTCATAACTTGCAATACATTGGGTGAGAAACATGACTGAAGATAAGAATGATGAAAGGGTGCGCTTTCTGCTTGAGCAAAAGATTTCCTACCTAAACACAGTCGGTAATGTGTGTATGGCATGGTGGGTATCTTCCGTTGTGTTTTGTGGCACGATCTTAGCCGCGGTGTGGTTGAATCGAACTGAATTAGCCGGATCAGGAGTTATCAAATGGCTCGGCTTTGTGCTTGCCTCGTTCTTCGCTACCGTAGTCGTTTATGGAATCGTAATACTCAAATACCTGAATAGATTTCAGGCCGAAATATCTGCCCTCGCCTCAGAATTGAACCACGAGGACTTTTTTTCTAACGAGATAAAAACTTTCAAAAGGGCGATGGTGAATGGGACAAGCAGTTTTGCCATAATTTTGATTGCTTGGATTTTCTTATGGATGGGTTTGTGGTCAGGATTTTGGGTTAACCAATCTCCGTAGGCGCAGGCCAACCAGTCCATGCCGCGGACAATGAGATAGCGCGTTTCCCGGTTTGCGTTTTTCATCGTAAGTTACCGCAATTCGCCGGCCGCCGCTGAAGTCCGGCGGGAGGTCGCCTAGTCGAACCGTTCCGAGTGTGATTCAATATTTAGAACCCAAATGATCAAATTTATCTCAGGCGATATATTGCGCGCGAACACGGAGTTCGTCGCGCTCGGCGTCGTGACGGGCGCGCCGGAGGGCGGGGGCGAACGCGGGAGCGCGGCGGCGAAGGTCGCTTCGAAGTGGCCGGAGGTGCAGCAGCACTTGCGGCAGTTTACGCGTGGGAATAAGTTTCAGGGGGGCGATTTGTTCGTGGTCGCGCCGGGGAAGAATCGTCCCGGCGTGATTTTCATCGCCGCGCTGGCGGATGCGGAAAACGTCTCCGCGTCGTTTCTCAATCGGGGCTTGCGCAAGCTGGCGCGCTACTGCATCAAGCACAAGGTGGGGAGCGTCGCGCTGCCGAAGATTGACGCGGGGTTGGATTGGGAAGGCGAGGTGCGGCCGCTCGTCGAGAAGTTTTTAGAGGGCGAGCGGACGGAGTTTTACGTCTACGAAGATTAAGCCCACGGCGGCGAAGAATTTGTTACCGGCCATTCAAGACAGGAGTTCGCTTTGTTAGATTTCGCCATCGAAACCGCCCGCGAGGCGGGGCGCGTGCTGGCCGAGCGGTTCGGGCGCGCGTCGCTGGAGGTAACGCACAAGGGCGACATCGACCTCGTCACCGAGTCGGACTTGGCGGCGGAGCGTCTGATCGTCGAGCGCATCCGCAGCTACTACCCGCGCCACGCCATCCTCGCCGAAGAGTCGGGCAAGACCGAAGCCGAAGGCGAGGCGGCGAGCGCGTACAAGTGGATCGTCGACCCGCTCGACGGCACGACGAACTACTCGCACGGCTACCCGTGCTATTGCGTCTCAATCGCGCTCGAACGCGAAGGCGAACTCATCATCGGCGTCGTCCACGACCCGACGCGCGACGAGACGTTTGCCGCCGAGCGCGGCGCGGGCGCGACGCTCAACGGGCGGCGCATCCGCGTCTCGGAAATCGCCGACCTCAACGAGGCTCTGCTCTGCACCGGCTACCCTTACGACGTGCGCGGGCGCGACAACTTCGTGCGCAACTTCAAGAACTTCATCCTGCACGCGCAAGGCGTGCGCCGCGACGGCTCGGCCGCGCTCGACCTGGCCTACGTGGCCTGCGGCCGCTTCGAGGGCTTCTGGGAGGAGGGCTTGCGCCCGTGGGACGTGGCCGCCGGGACGCTGCTCGTCGAAGAGGCGGGCGGGCGCGTCTCGCGCTACGACAACTCGCCCGTCAACATTTACGCGCCGCCCATCATGGCCTCGAACGGTCTCGTCCACGAGGCGATGATGCGCGTGCTCGCGCTCCGCGACTGAGTCAAAGCAAACGTGGCAGCAGGAACGCGGAACGTTGAGGGAGATGAGAGGAAACAAAAATCCGGCGGTCGGAAGAGTAAGATAGGAGCGCGCTTTATTCCGACTCCCGGCTTCCCGATTCCGACTCCCGCTTTTACTTCATCGCTCACCGCCGCCGCCTTATCGTTTCCCCTTCACGGCGCGTTGAAGGCATAGACGAGGGTCTGCGGGTGATAGAGCTTCCAATCGAACCAGTAGTCTTTGAGCAGGGGAATCTTTTTCAGTTGACGCCCGGCGAGCGCGCCCGCCACGGCGCGGCCGGTGAAATCCCATTCGCTGCGCGTCTCGCCGTCGAACATGCGCCACGCGCCCGCCTCCGTCTGCACGTAAAATTCCAACTCACGCCCGTCAACTACCGGCTCGAAGGCGCGCACGGATTTTTTATCCTCGCCGAGCACGACGACGAGCGGCGCGCCGCCGACTTCATCCATGATGGGACTCTGCCGCTCAATCGCCTCCAGCGGGTAAGCCTTCGCCGCGCCGTTGACGGACACGCCCATGACGACGGCGCGCGGCGCGAGCCGGTCGCCCGCCTCCGGCTGTGCGACGACGGGCAGCTTCGCCGTCTGTTCCTCCCAACGCTCGGAAAACTTCCGCCACGCGTCGTTGTCCGCCGCCGGTTTGAGCACGCGCCCGTGCGGTCGCTCGCGCTTCCACGTGGCGAAGGTCAGTTCGTCGTGGAAGACGCCCTTGAGCCGACGCCCCTTGAGCGCGCCGTGGATGGCCTCGCCCGACACCTGTTGCCACCAAGTGCCCGTCTCCTCGTCCTCCATGATGAAGTTCTGGTTGTTGATCCCGGCGAGGTGAAATTTCAAACGCCGCCCGTCCGTCGTCGCTTCCCACACCAGACCGGTGTGACAGAGCGTTCAATAAGTTGACACGACCGGAAGGCCGCCCACCGTGTCTTCGACGACGTGATGATAAGCCACTTGCCTGACCGGGTAAGCCACGGCGTCGCCGTTCACCTCGACGGCCAGCACCATCTCGTCCTCGCCGACGAAATCAACCTTGTCGGCCGTCACGTATGCGCTCTCTGCCAGCGGCTTGAACATCCACTCGAAATAGTTCTGTCGCGCAAACCACGCCACCCCGCCGGCGGGCACGAGCAGCAACACGAGCGCGACTCTCAACCACCGGCGCGCGCCCCGCCAGAGCAACACGACGAGGAACGCGGCCAGCGCGAGCGCGACAGCCGTGACGACGGGCGACCAACTCCGCAGCGTGTGCGAGAGGCTCAAGCCTGCGGGCGTTTGCGGCTTGAACGGCCGAATCGTCCAGAACGGAACGAAGACCCACACGAACGCGCCGCACACCACGGCGACGAGCGCGAGCCATAACCAGCGGCGGGTGATTTTCTGATTCATCTTCAGCGGCCTTCATCCTTCCGCCCGCGCATCAAAGCGCGGCGTGGATGATCTCGTAGAGTTTATCGGTTTCGCGGCGCGCGGTCTGGCGCGTGTCTTCGCCGGGGAGCGGCGTCAGGTGTTGGAGCGGGTGGTAGACGATCTCGACGCGGCCGAAGCGCGGGTAACGCCAATCGCGCGGCCAGACGCGATGGCCGCCGCGAATCGTGACGGGCAGAATCGGCACGCCCGCTTGGAGCGCGAGCCGCACCGCGCCCACCTTGAATTCCTGCATCCGCCCGTCGGAAAAAGATCGCCCGCCTTCGGGGAAGATAACGAGCGCGCCGCCGCCGCGCAGCCATTGCAGCGAACGCCGGAAGGCGATGCGGTCGCCCTTCTGTTGCAGCGGCCACGCGCCCAACAGTCGCATGATTTTTCCGGCCACCGGCCAGTCGAAAACTTTGTCCCACGCGAGGAAGCGTGAATAGAGCGGGACGGGGGCGCCGAGCCAGAACGGGTCGAGGTAGGTTTGGTGGTTCGCGGCGATGATGACGCCGCCCGCCACGGGGACGTTCTCCACGCCCACGTAGCGCATCCGCCAGAGGAGACGAAAGAGCAGGCGCAACGCCGCGCGCAGCACATGAATCGCCCACCGCGGCAGCACGTAAGGATCGTCTCGTCGCTCGCCTACAGGCTTTTTACCGCGCCGCACGACGCTCGTCTCCGGCTCGCTCAAAGCGACTCTTCTCCCCCGTCTTCCGGCGCATCCACGGCCGCCGCCACCACCGCGGCGGCGCGCCCCTCGCGCCGCGCCTGACTATTGTGCCAGGCCTCGCTCAAACGCGCGACCACTTCGCCGCCGTCGCCGCCCGCTTCGTGCGTCGTCGGCGCGTCGCCGCCGCCGGACGATTCGCCGCGCAGCGTACTGAGTCCCGTGACGGTCAACTCTTCCCACCAATCCGGGATGTCGCGTTCCGTCAAACCATCCGCGTTCCAGCGTTCGCAAACGGCGCACTCGAAGCCGTCGAAGAGGCGCGCCTCTTCCTTCGTCAGCCCGATGCGCGTGCGCGCGTTGCAACTCGCCTCCGCGCAATGCCGCTCGATTTCGACGAGCAGCACCTCGCGCGGAAACACCAGACTCCGTCGCTTCTTTCGCATCTCAACCGAACTCCTCAAGCGGCCACTCCTGATCCATGAACTCGACGTGAAGGCGCGGGATGCCGTCGCTCCCCGTGCGATGCCCGCGGACGACGGCGAAGGCCGAAGTTTGGTAGCGCGCGCTCGTCAGCCGCACATAGCTTCCGCGCTCCGCCTTGAGCGTCGTGTAGACGGCCGCGCCGCCGCGGCTGATGTTTTCCGTCACGGTCTCCTCGCGCGCCGTGATGTTCCATTTCTCGTCGTAGAGTTCGATTGTCATTTCGACGGGCAGGCTCAGCCGCGTCTCTTTTTTCTCTATCGGCCCTGCCGCGGCAGGCCGCTGCTCCAACAGTTTCCACAAACCGCCTTCCGACTCCGGCTTGAACACCTCGTAACGCTTCTTCGGATCGAGGTAATAACTATCCGGCGGGCGTTTGCCGACGAAGGCCACGCCCACGTTGATGGTCGGCGCGCTCGCCCCGTGGGGGAAGTGCGCCCGCATGAAACGCACCAGCGCGTAGACGCGGTATTGGTCTTCGACGTGGTCGAAGCAGCGCAGTTGCCGCGGCATCGGCAGCGTCAGGCGCACCAGCCGCCCGACATCGACCGGCCGCGTGAGACTAAAACCCGCCCCGAACGGCGTCAAGTCGGTGAGGCGCGTCATCTCCGTCCACTCGGTTTCGGCGTCCTCACGAACCTGAACGCGCGTCGGCAGCGAGAGTCTCAAACGCTCGCGCACGCGTCGGTCTTTGCCGGGATATTTCATCGTTTTACGGCGCGTTCGGAAGGCTGCCCGCGCCTCAATATATTGTGGCCGCCCCAAGTCGCGCCGGGCGTCTCGAAAAACCGCCCGAACCCCTGAGTTTACAAGGCTTTCACCCCCTTTCGGCGGTTGCGAAAAGGGGCGTTTCGGGCTACAATATGTCGTACTTCAAGCCGGTACTCCAACGACCCGGAAAAGTACCGTCGGAACACCAATTTTCAGGTCTCTCAAACACGGCGTTCAGGCTCTCGCGCGGGCTTGGCTCAAGCTCCCGGCCGCCGGAAAATGCGACCCCGGCGCGACATCGATTTCTCCCGCCGCCGCGGAAACGTGAAAGAGCGTGTTGGCGAGTGGTATGCCGGGCGCGAAAGCCGGTGAGTCGTCCCCCTTCAGGACGGACGCCAGATTGTACTCGAAAGGTTTGTTAATGGAAATACAGGATCATAACTACGTCAATATCGAAGAAGAGATGCGGCGTTCGTATCTCGATTACGCGATGTCGGTCATCATCGGGCGCGCGCTGCCCGACGTGCGCGACGGCTTCAAACCCGTCCACCGCCGCGTGCTCTGGGCGATGAACGAACTCGGCAACCAACATAACAAAGCCTACAAGAAAAGCGCGCGCATCGTCGGCGACGTGATCGGTAAGTATCACCCGCACGGCGACTCGGCCGTCTACGATACCATCGTCCGCATGGCGCAGGACTTCTCCCTGCGCTACCCGCTCATCGACGGGCAGGGCAACTTCGGCTCGGTGGACGGCGACTCCGCCGCCGCCATGCGCTACACCGAAGCGCGCATGTCGCGTCTGACGAGCGAAATCCTCGCCGACATCGAGAAGGAGACCGTCGACTTCCAACCGAATTACGACGAGTCTCTGAGCGAGCCGAAGGTGATGCCGGCGCGCGTGCCGAATCTGCTCTTAAACGGTTCGGGCGGCATCGCCGTCGGGATGGCGACGAACATCCCGCCGCACAACCTCGGCGAGATCGTGGACGCGACCATCGCCGTTATCCGCAAACCGCAAATTAAAGACGAAGAGTTGCTCAAGCTCGTGCCCGGCCCCGACTTCCCGACCGCCGGTTTCATCTACGGTCGCGCCGGCATCCGTTCCGCTTACCTGACGGGGCGCGGCATCATCCAGATGCGCGCGCGCGCCGGCATCGACCGCATCGGGCGCGGCACCCAGGAGCGCGACGCCATCATCATCACCGAGATTCCTTTTCAGGTGAACAAGGCGCGGCTCATCGAACGCATCGCCGAACTCGTCAACGAGAAGAAGATCGAAGGCATCTCGGACTTGCGCGACGAAAGCGACCGCAACGGCATGCGCATCGTCGTCGAACTCAAGCGCGACAGCGTGCCGCAGGTCGTCTTGAACAAGCTCTACAAGATGACGCCGATGCAGTCTTCGTTCGGCGTGATTAACCTGGCCATCGTCGAAGGCCAGCCGCGCGTGCTGACCTTGAAGCAGATGCTCGAAGCCTTCGTGGACTTCCGCCGCGAGGTCGTGCGTCGCCGCACCGAATACGAACTGCGCAAGGCGCGCGCCCGCGCCCACATCCTCGAAGGACTGAACAAAGCCATCGACGCGCTCGACTACATCATCCCGCTCATTCGCAACGCCTCTTCCGTGGACGAGGCGCGCGCCTGGCTCACCGGGCACACGGACAAGATGGGCGAAGGCCGCGCGTGGAAAGGCATCCCGGCCGATTTGACGCAGGCCGGTTTCATCTCGAAACTGCAAAAAGTGATCGGGCGTTTGGAGTTCTCCGAACTGCAAGCGCAATCCATTCTCGATCTGCAACTGCGCCGCCTGTCCGCGCTCGAACGGCAGAAGATTCTCGACGAATACGAGGGCATCATCAAGTTTATCGCCGAACTCGAAGAGATTCTCGCCAACGAAAGCTCGCTCCGCCGCGTGATCGTGGGCGAACTCGAAGAGGTGCGCAAAACCTTCGGCGACAAACGCCGCACGGAGATCATCGACGAGGGCGTCGAACTCACCATCGAGGACATGATCGCCGACGAGGAAGTGGCGATCACGATCACGAACTCCGGCTACATCAAGCGCACGCCCGTCTCGTCTTATCAAAAACAGGGGCGCGGCGGCAAAGGCCGTTTCGGTTCAGCCCCCAAGAACGGCGACTTCGTCGAGCACATCTTCACCGCCTCGACGCACGACTACATCATGATCTTCACCGACAACGGGCAGGTCTTCAAGTTGAAGGTTCACGAGATACCGGACGCGCCCACGCACGCGCGCGGCAAGGCCGTCGTCAATCTCATCAACATCCCTTCGACGCGCAAGCTGGCGGGCGTCGTCCCCGTCAAAGAGTTTTCCGAAGGCCGCTACGTAGTGATGGTCACGCGCAAGGGCGTGATCAAGAAGACCTCGCTCTCGGAGTTTCAAAACATCCGCACGAACGGCATCAACGCCATCAACATCGACGACCAAGACGAACTGCTCGACGTGGTCTTGACCGACGGCACGAAGCGCATCTTCATCGCCACGCACAACGGTCTCGCCATCCGCTTCGACGAGGCTGACGTGCGGCCGATGGGTCGCGCCACGCGCGGCGTGCGCGGCATCGATCTGCGTCAGGATGATTACGTCGTGAGCCTGTGCGCCGTCTCGGCCGACGACAGCGAGCGCATGCTCTCCGTCTCCGAGCAGGGCTTCGGCAAGCAGACGCCGATCACGATCTACCGCCTGCAATCGCGCGGCGGTAAGGGCGTCATCAACATGAAGGCGACGCCGAAAACCGGCAAAGTGGTGGCCGTCTTCCCCGTCGAAGACGACTCCGAGATCATGATCATCACGCAGCAGGCGAAACTCATCCGCATCGAAGCCTCGCACATCCGCAAGACCGGGCGCAGCGCGCAGGGCGTCCGCCTCATCAAAACGGACGGCGGCGACAAGGTGACGAGCGCGTCGCTGCTCGCGGCCACGGGCGAAGAGGAAGCCATCGCGACCGCCGCCGAGTAAAGCCGCGCACACACCCACGAAGAACGAAAACTCCCGCTCTACCTAACGTAGAGCGGGAGTTTTTCCGTGTCGCCTATCAGGGGCGGCGGCGGGAAACCGGCCTGCCGGTGCGTGCGCGGCGCGGCGACTACTGCCCGGCCAAAATCAACTCCTGCAACTTGCGAATGACGGGCTGCGAACCGCCGCCGTAGTTGGACATCACGATAGCGGTGTAGCCGCTGTCGAGAAACATGTCGAGGTTTGAACTGATGCCTGCGAAGCCGCCGCTGTGGCCGACGATGCGGTTCTTCGTGTCGACGCCGAAGCCGTAGCCGTATTCGGGCGAGTTGAGTTCGGGCTTGGCCGAGAGCAGTTGCTTGACGTATTCCGCCCCGACGAGTTTGCCCGCGCGCAATGCCGTGTCGAATTTCAACAGATCGCCAACCGTCGAATAGCCGCCGCCCGCCGGGCCGCCGCGAATAACGTGCTGGAAGACGTTATTGCGGAAGCGCACCGTGCCGTCTTCGTTGAACTCCTTCTGGTAGCCGACGGCGAGGTTGGGCGTCACCAAGTCCAATTCATACGCGTCGGTGTTGGTCATCCCGGCGGGCTTGTAAATGTTTTCGCGGACGTAATCGAAATAACTTTGCCCGGTCGCTTTCTCGATCACCGCGCCCAGCACGAGCATCCCCGTGTTGCTGTAAGCCCATTTCGCGCCCGGCTCGAAGGCGAGCGTCTCGCCCTCCGCGAGCGTCATCATCTCGTTGACGGTGCGGAAGCGTGCGCGCGACGATTCCATAAACTTCCGGTTGAAATAGCTTCCCAAACCGGACGTGTGCGTCAGCAGGTGCTTGATCTTGATCTTCTGCGCCGCTTCCTTCGACGGAAACTCCGGGAGGAATTTGGCGAGCGGGTCTTCAAACGAGAGCTTGCCGCGCTCGGCGAGTTGCGCGATGGCGACCGCCGTGAACATCTTGTTCATCGAGCCGAGGTTGAATTTCGTGTCCGTGCGATTCGCGACGCGGAAATCCTTGCTCGCCTCGCCGTAAGCGCGCTCGAAAAGAACCTTGCCGTCCTTCGCCAACAGCGCCGCGCCGGAGAACGCGTCGGCCTCCGCCAACTTCTGCATGTAGACCTCGATCTCGCGTGCCCGCTCCGCGTCCGTCAGCTTCTTCGCCGATGCGCGCTCGCCGGCCGGAACTTTCGGCGGGCGCATGCCGATGCCCGCGATGAGGTGGGGAGCGTCGGCTTCGACCCTCACCATGAGACCCATCCAATCGCCCGTTAAATTCGCGCGCAGGAGCGCGGTCGCCTCGTTCGCGCCGCTGTCCTGAATGCCGCGAAACTCGACGCCGCGCGTGCGGTCGCGTATCTGGGCGATGAAATTCAGGTGCGCGCCGAGCGGCAGCTTGGCGAACTCGCCGCCATAGTTCTCGCCGATAAATTTCTTCGTCGCGGCCGCGTCCGCGGTGTTGATGATTTTGATCAACTCGGCGATGCGCCGCGCGGCGGGAGTCTCCGCCGCCGCCGCCGCCGCAGTAGTAGTGGCGGCGGGCTGCGACTCCGGCTGCGCGTAGGCGACGGCGGACAGGCAGGCGAATAGCAGGGCGGCGCGTGCGGTTGAATGTATGATGGCTGAAAATTTTCTCATCTCTCGATTATCCTCGTTTGTGTGGGGCGCGCTCGTCGCGCGTTTAATTTTCGTACTCGACGCCGCCGGGCGACGCGCGTGCGTGGGCGTCAGCCCTTCGGATTATCAGCGTCGCCGGCGTGACGGGGCGGGCGCGTTCTCTTTTCGGAGCAGGCCGCTCAGGAGCAGGTCGGCGATGTGCTCGGTCTTTTCTTTGATCTCGTCGCGCTCGCCGAGTTCGGTCGTGCTCAGGCTGTAGGGCAGTAGCGAGTTGGTGGCGTGGAGCAAGGCGAAAGCGGTCGAGAGCGCGTCGTCAACCTTGAAGACTCCCGCGCGCCCGCCTTCGTTCAGCACCTCGACGAAGACGCGCGCCTCATCTTCAAAATAACGCGCCCGCCGCGCCAGCAACTTCGGGCGCAACGCGGCCAGCAGGTCGTCCAAACTCTGCGTGTAGTGCTGCACGCTGTCGAAGCGAAAGAGCACGCGCGCCACCAGCATCAGGCGCAAACGAATCGCCACATCGGCGTCCGTCCGCGCAATCGCCCACAGACGCTCCTTCAGACGCTCGACGATGCGGTCAACGTGCGACAGCGTGACCTCTTCCTTGCTGGCGAAGTGCAGGTAGATCGTGCCTTTGCCGATCCCGGCTTCCTGCGCGATGTCGTCCACCGTCATTTTGCGATAGCCGTGGCGCGCCAGCAGATGATCGGTCGCGTCGAGAATCGCCTCGCGCACCTCTTCCCTTGTGATTGTGCTGACCATAGTTTACCGACCTATGACCGGAATTGCATTTCAGTCATAATTACGACGAGCGCAACCGGTAGTTCCAAACTTTTTCGCGCGGGCGAGAAGCGGCGGGCGGGACGAGAGCGGTTTTTAAGCGGACGCCGGACGCGCAGCGGCACTTGGAGGCACAAGCGCGGCCGCGAAAATTCCGACGGGATGTGCGGACGCGCCAGCCCGCCGGTTTAGTTCGAGGCGGCGACCGCGCTTTTGTATTTCGCGGCGAGTTCGTCCTGACAGGTGATGCAGATGTCCAACTCGCGCAAGAGTCCGTCTTCGAGGCCGTAAATCCAACCGTGCACGGCCAACTCCTGACCGCTCTCCCAGGCGTTCTGCACGATGGTCGTCCGGCACACGCTCAAGACCTGCTCGATGACGTTCAACTCGCAGAGCCTGCGCAGCCGTTCGTCGTTATCGGCGAGCGCGGCGAGCGCGGCCGCGTGCTCGTGCTTCACGTCCTGCACGTGCCTGAGCCAGTTGTCGATTAGCCCGTACTTACTGTTGTCGAGCGCGGCGCGCACGCCCCCGCAGCCGTAGTGCCCGCAGACGATGATGTGCGTCACCTTGAGCACCTCCACGGCGTACTGGATCACCGAGAGACAGTTGAGGTCTGTGTGCACGACCACGTTGGCGACGTTGCGGTGGACGAACATTTCGCCGGGCATGAGTCCGACGATCTCGTTGGCGGGCACGCGGCTGTCCGAGCAACCGATCCACAAGTATTGCGGCGTCTGTTGCTGCGAGAGCAGGTTGAAGAAATCCGGGTTGGCCGCTGTGATTTTTTCCGCCCACGCACGATTGCCGGCGAGCAGGTTGTCCAAATTTTTCATCGCTTCTAAAGAGCGGGCGCGCCTTCGCCTTCGATCCAGATTTCGCCGCCCGCGAAAAACTCCTTTTTCCAGATTGGGACAGTGCGTTTGAGTTCACGGATCGCCCACTCGCAGGCTTCGAACGCGGCGCGACGGTGCGGCGCGCTCAC